>DMNP01000223.1 GCA_003452695.1 Eggerthellaceae bacterium | reverse complement strand
GAGACGTACCTGCAGAACCTCGTGCACGAGCTGAAGACGCCGCTTTCCGTAATCGCTGGCTACAGCGGACTCACCCGCATGCAGCTCGAGCGCGACGCCGTCAACGCCGACACGGCTGAGCACCTGCGCGTGGCCGAGCGCGAGGCGGCGCGCCTGGGGCGCATGGTGGACGGCGCGGGGCGCGTGGGCCTGGGGCAGACGGCGGGCGGCCTGAGCATGCGAGACGAGGATGCGGGGGCGTTGCTGGCTGATGCCGCCGCGTTCTGTGAGCCGGTGTGCCAGAGGAGGGGCAACCGCGTCGAGGCCTCCTGCGAGTCGGGCCTCTCGATCCGCTGCGACCGCGACCTGGTGCTGCAGGTGCTCTACAACCTGGTGGTGAACGCCAGCCGCCACTGCGAGGGGCGTGCCATCGAGATGACGGCGCGCACCGCAGGAGACCGCGTAGAGGTCAGCGTTGCCGATCGTGGCGACGGCATGCCCGAGGAGGCGCTCGCCCACGCCTTTGACCGCGGCTGGTCTGGCGATGGCGGCACGGGCTACGGGCTGGCCATTTGCCGCGAGGTGGCCGAGATGCACGGGGGCACAATCCGCGCCGAGCCCCGCGCGGGCGGCGGCACGGTCGTGGCGATGGCTCTCCCGCGGCCCGACGGGAACGCGGCCGGCGGCGCTAGATAGGCGTTCCGACTTACATCTCACGAAACGATGAGGTTGAAACCTTGCAAACGCCGGGTCCGCATGTTGCAATTACCCTCGGAAGGCCCAGAGCCCCGTTCGAAAGGAGAGTTCCACCATGAAGAAGATGATTTTGGCAGCAATCGTGGCGGTAGCCGTGTCGCTGGGCGTCGCCGTCCCAGCGCTGGCTGCAACGCCCTCTCTGGAAGCTGCGCAACCCGCGCCGATGATAACGACACAGGCGGTCGCTGGAGGCTGGAGCGTGAACGCTAAGACGGGAACGTACGTGACCAAGGCGCAGAAGAAGCTTTTCAAGAAGGCGACGGCGAAGCTGACTGGCGTCACCTACACGCCTGTGATCGTGATGGCCAAGCAGGTCGTGGCCGGCATGAACTACGCGTACTTCTGCAAGGCCGAAACGGTGACCGCAAAAAAGACCGTTTCCTGGAAGGTCGTCATCGTAAACAAGCCTGCAACAGGCAAGCCCTCGGTACTTGCAATCAACGACTTCAACTACAAGAAGATAAAGACTCTGAAGAACGCCCCTAAATCGTCGAAAGCCGACGGGGCTTGGTCTAACATCAAGAAGGCGTACAAGACCAAAGTGCTGCCCGAGGTGGCCCGCACGGCCTTCAAGAAAGCGGCGAAGAACTACGTCGGGGTTAGCCTGACGCCGCTCGTGCTGCTCTCCACCCAGGTTGTCGCAGGAACTAACTACCGCTACCTGTGCAGCGGCGTCGTGCCCGGGTCCAAGACGGTGAACTACTACGCGGTGGACGTGTACAACAACCTTAAGGGAAAGGCGAAGATTACGTCGTGCAAGCCCGTGAAGATGAGCGCGTACCTCGCCGTGTAGCTGAGCCGACCGCGTTTTGCGAAATTATTCGTGCAAAGATGCGATAAGCGCGAGCCCCGTTACCTGCCGCATGGCGGGGCATGGGGCTTGCGCCTTGCGTTCAGGTGATTGAGGCAGAGAAAACCAGGCGGACGAGGACGACATGGCCGAGAGAAATGCCCCGCTCATACTGCTCGTGGAGGACGACCGCGACATCAACCTGGCGAACCGCTGCGCGCTGGAGCTGGAGGGATACCGCGTGGTGAGCGCCACGACCCTTGCGCTGGGCGAGCGTCTCGCCTCCGAGATGCGCCCCGACCTGGTTCTGCTGGACGTGCTGCTGCCCGACGGCAACGCCCTCGACGCCGGGCGGCGCATGGCGGACGTTTACGGCTGCTCCATCCTCTACCTGAGCTGCCTCTCTGACGCCGACGACGTCATCGCAGGGCTGCGTTCGGGCGGAGACGACTACCTGGCCAAGCCCTACATGATGGAGGAGCTGCTGCTGCGCGTGGAGGCGGTCCTCAGGCGCAGGCCGCACCACGCGGGCGAGACGCGCGAGCGCACCGCGACCGGAAGGCTTGCCTGGCGGCAGGCGGCACTCGCTGTCACGCTCGATGGGGAGGTCCTGCCGCTCTCGCCTCGCGAGTACGCTGTGCTCACCTATCTGCGCGACAACGCCGACCGCTACGTGGCGCCCGCCGAGCTCGCACGCGAAGTGTGGCTCGCCGAAGACGAGGGCCGCGCCGAGGGCAGCGTGCACAATGCCGTGAGCGCTCTGCGTTCCAAGCTCGTTGGCTCTGGCTGCGCCATAGAGCGCGTGCGCGGCCTGGGGCACCGGCTGGCCGCCTCCGAGTAGCGCCCTCGCAACGGGAAGGCGTTTTGCCAACGAAGCGATGTTGGCTTGCCACCCGAGAACTGAATTGAAAGAGGAATCACGAACTCTGATTCAGGAGTCGCAAAAGCAACGGGAAAAGAACATGGCAACATGAAGAGACGCGAGGGAAGGCGTGCGTCCAGATTCATCGCGCTGGTCACGAGTTTGGTTCTCGTGGCAGGGCCCATGTCACCACGATAGCATCTACGTGGCGCTTACAGCAAGCCCTCCCGCCCCGATTGTCGGGCGGGAGGGCTTCGCAAACGTACGACCTCGGTTTGCCTACTTGACCTTGACCGTCAGCGTCACCGTCTTGGCCTTCGCCTTCTCGTAGTTCTTGCTAGCGGGTGCGGTGAGCTTGACCTTCACCTTGTAGGTGCCGGCTTTGAGGCCCTTTTTCAGCGTCACCTTGCCGGTCTTCTTGTTCACGGCGATCTTGGCGCCGCCGGCCTTGCTGGCCTTGGCGTACATCACCTTGGTCTTGGCGGACACCTTCGCCTTCTTGGCGAGGTCCACGGTCGCGTTCCCGGCGAGCGCCCTGACCTTGCCGGACTTCTTGGCCTTGGCGGAGACGGCCGCGTTCCTGGCCGATATCTTCTTCTTCCCCCCATCAATCTGCCTTCATTCTCCTCAATTTTACGCGCGGGCGCCGGATTCCATCTCTTGGCAAAGCCTTTTCAGAAGTGATCCTGCGCACCGAGACCTCGTAAGCACGGTGCCGCCGCAAAAGGCAAGTCCATTTTTACTGCATTGGCTTCCCCTATAATAACCGCCTCGACATAAAAGCTTTCCTGCAAAAGGACGGGAAGCTACCGCATAGGGGAAATGAATTATGGAAGAACAGCAGGAATTCGAGCTCAAGGACGAAGTCTGGTCGGGCGCTTCGATGCTCTACACGAGCGAGCCCATGCGCAGCCTTGTGGTGGAAGTGGAGACCTCGTCTCAGGTGCAGGGCGAGGTCCTGCAGGCCGCCGTGGACGACGTGCTGAAGCGCGCACCCTACTTCGGCGACGCGCTGGCGGAGCGCGAAGGCAGCTTCCACTACGCAAAGAACCTGCTTCCGATGAAAGTGGCCGAGGGCGGCCTTCGCGCCGTGGGAGGCCCCGAGACCAATTGGCACAACCTCGACGTGACCTTCGAGGGCAACACGATGAGCTTCGCGATGTTCCATGCCTTCTGCGACGGCATGGGGCTCAACCTGTTCGTCGACGCCGTGCTCAACCGCTACTTCAGCCGCAAGGACGGCGTGGACTACCCGGCCGAGGGCCTGCGCGTGCCCGGCCAGAGCGTGCTCGAGGGCGAAGAGGCAGACGGCATCGTGAACCTCGAGCCCATGGAGATGACGCCCGAGATCGGCGCCACGCTCGCGCAGAGAACAAAGGAGAGCTATGTCCTCCCCGAGGCGTCCGGCGACCATCTCGACGACATGCATGCAATCACGGTGCATGTGGCCGAGGGCGCCCTCCTCGACTTCGCCCGCTCGTGCGGCTCCTCGCCGGCGCCCACGCTCGCAGCCCTCATTGCAGAGGCCGTATTCGCCGTGCATCCCGAGTGCGACATGCCCGTGGCCGCCATGATCCCCACTTCCACGCGCAAGGCCCTCGACGTCCCCAACACCTTCAAGAACGCGGCGGGCGCAGCCTTCGTCCACTTCGACCCGAACGACGCCGCGAGCTTTGCCAAACGCGCGAGCGCGGCCCGCGCGTCCTTGCGCGCACAGGTCGCTACCGACGTCGTGCGTTTCGCGAACGCCGGACTGCGCGGGCTCATCGCGGCGTCCAAGGCTGCGAAAACCTATGCGGAGAAGGCCGAGATGCTCAACATCACGGGCAGGTATTCGACCCCCATCAGCGTGGACTACGTGGGCGGCCTGCACGCCGAGGGCTTCGAGGACCAACTCGTTTCGATTCGCTACCTCTCCTCGCCCTTAGGCGACCAGAGCGACTCGCTCTCGCTTTTCGTCACGGCAACGGCCGGCCGCTTCGACTTGGTCTTCGCACGCAACTTCGCGACCGACGTGTACGACAAGGCGTTCCTGGCGCAGCTCGACGAGCACGGCATCCCCTATGAGCTGGGCGGCGAGCGCAACTTCATGACCCCGCGCAACGGGCTCATCCCCGCGCTCGGGTTGGCCTCGGCATGAAGAAACTCTGACGACAGTGCGCTCCATCAGCCTTCAGACCCATCTGCTCCGCGGGGGGCTTCTGGCCCCGAAAGCAATTAAGACGCGTCTCCCTGGCACATAGCATGACGCCGTCCTGTGCTAAGATGGCGCGACATGATGTCGATGCTGGAAAAGGGAGTTTAATGCGCAAGTGTCTCTATGCTCTAATCACGGCTGCATGCGTTGTTATCCTTGCAGTCGCGCTCGTCGCTTGTTCGCCCGCGGCACCTGACGGCCCGAAGGCCTCTTCGACGGCTGACGGCCCGAAGGCCTCTTCGACGGCGCCGTATCTTTCCAACACCTCGTTTTCTCCCCGAACCGAGCAGGCCATCAACGACTTCATCGCGGCGTGCGGCAAAGATGCGGCTGCCTATCGGCAGAACGCTTACGTGGTGAGCGATTTCGACGACACCACCTCGATTTCCGACATCACCTACCAATGCGGCACCTACCAGCTGCAAACGATGTCCTTCGCGCTCGACCCCGACAGGTTGCGCGCCGCCATTTCGACCGACGTCGACTTGAACGCCGACGATAACGCAGCGTGGGTCGACGACATCGACGCCGCGTACCGTCAACTCTACAAGGCCTATGGCCCCTTCAGCGCAGCCGGGCTTGACGAAGCCGCGCAGGCCAAGCTGCAGCAAGACCCCCAATGGGCGGAATTCGCCACGAAGCTTCAGCTGTTCAGCCTGCATGTCGAGGACACGCTCGACTACGCCACGGGCTGCAAATGGACGCTCCACCTTTTCTCCGGCATGACCGAATCCGAGGTCTACGACCTGTTCAAACGCTCATGCGAGACCTATGCAGGCAAAGAAACGCAGATAGCAACCTGGACATCGCCCGAAGGCATCGAGTCGAAGATTGGCGTTGTCAGCTGCGATATCGTCCTTGGGGTGTCGGTTACCGACGATGTGCGGGCCATGCTCGAGGCGTACGACGCGAACGGCATCGACGTTTGGATTTGCTCGGGATCGCATGCCGACGGAGTCCGCGCGGCCGTCGACGCGTTTGGGCTGGGCGACTACGTGGACGGCGTCATCGGCATGACCCAGAAGCTCGAGGGCGGCGTCTATGTTCCCGCATACGACTACGAAACAGGCTACGCGTGGGACAACAAGGGCGGCGGCGCATGGGAGAGATCCGAGCATGCCATACGGGCTCTGCCCGGGCGGGAAGGCAAGGTCGTCGCCATAGAGAACGCGCTCGTGCCCCGTTACGGCACGGGCCCGGCCGCCGGCTTCATGGACTCCGGCGGGGATTTCAACTTCTGCACGGAATTCGACTCGATGAAGATGGTCATCTGCTACAACCTGACGCGCAAGATCACCGATGGCGCGGGGCTCGTGGCCGTCGTTGCGACTTACCAGCAAGACGACCTGCACTACGACTTCGCCAGCGCCAACGCCGCGGGCGATACGCTCTACCTTCTGCAAGGCAGGGACGAAAACGGCAAGAGGAGCCTGCGTCCCAGCAACCAGACCTTGCATTTCGGCGAGACGCAAGAGCAGCTCTTCGCCAACGAGGGCAACGAGAAGCTCCTGCAGTACCTCGAGGAAAACGGGCTAACCACTAAGGAGGCGTTTGATCGGTTCGCCGTCAGCCGCGATGCAGGCGATCCCGGCAATGTCTTGAAGCTCGACTACGGGCATCTGGATGAATACGACGGCTACCATTCTCACAACGGCATCCCCGACGAGGGCCTTTCCCAAGCAGCATAGGCAAGTCATAAAACCTCCCGCCCGATGATGCCGGGCGGGAGGCTGGAAAATGTGAAAAAGGGGATACCCCATATTTACCACTCGGATTATGGCTGAATCACATTTGCAACGGTGCGGGCAGATTGCTTGCTTCTTGTCTCGGGCCGCCCCCCTGCACCCTTCCAGTAAAGAAAAAGTCAAGAATTGTGCCCGCGCCAATCCCGCAACACTCCGCATGCAGGCGCGTTGAAAGGTGGCGCCGTGATTGCCTTCTCTGCGCAGCGCATGCTCGAGAAGTGCTACAACCAAACGCCAAGAATTCAGGTCGGTACTCAATTTGGAGCAGGACTTGCTGTTGGGCGTCTATTTGCGGTGCACCTTCGCACACTATGGAATCGCTGCCTGCAACAGCGCCTCCACGGAGTCGAGCACGTCTTGCCAGCTCGCGTCTCCGGCATAGTAAGCCTGCCGCTTGAACCGGCCCCACCGCAGGATCGCGTCGTCGGAGCGACGGAGCCCCTCGATCGCGTCGAGTACGCCCGGCAGCCGGTCGAGCGTCCCGTCGCGTTCCACTTCCGCCGTCAGGGCCTCGCCCAGCAGCGCGGCGTCGAGACGCGCGCCTGCCACCTTCGAGACAGCGTGGATGTCGTAGAGGTGCTTGGCCCTCGAGAGCTCGCCCCTCGTCACCACGTGGCAGAGCTTCTTCGCGAGGGCCGTCTCGAGGCTGCACGACAGGAGGGGCGCCGTCCCTCCGGCAAACGCCAGCCGGCACGCGCGTTCTTTCGGCCCCGGTACCATGACGGCGTCCTCCACCGCGTCCACGGTGACGGTGGCCCCGAGCGTGCCCCGCCTCGCCACGACGTACAGTCGGTGGCCGATCCGTCGACGCCCCGCGTCCCGCCCGGATTTGTCCGGCCCTGCGCCAAACCAGAGCTCTTCGTGGTCTTGCAGCTTGTAGCAGACGCCGTCACCTTCGTCGAGGGACAGTACCTCCCCTAGGGCTTGCACCACGTGCTCGGGACCGAGTCCGCAGGCGATGAGGTCGACGTCGTGGAAGGACGTCCGTTCCAGGCCGATGACGGAGGCGATGAGCGCGCTGCCGTAAAGGGCCAGATTGCGCCGGTAGTCCGATGAGGAGATGCGCTGCAGGATGCCTTCGAGGAAGAAGCAGCGCATGAGCTCTTGCGCGTGCCCGGCCTCGCATTCGGCAGGCAGGCCGTCTGAAGCGTCCCCGATCCTCTCGAGGACCGTGAGCCCGTCCGCCCCCCGCGCGCACGGTAGCAGCTTCTGAAGCTCGGGCACGCATTGTGGCTCCTCACAGGCGTCAACACGGACGCCCGTATTCCTGTGCGCGTGGTATTCCTCCAGGCACCAGCCCCTCTCCGCCATTTGGCGCGCGGCATCCTCGCCCACGTAGCGGAACAGGGGCGGCTTGGCGCCGACGCCGGTGAGATGCATCTTCTCGTTGGGGTAGCGCAAGACGAAGCCGTACTGGGCGCCGTGCTCCTGAACCCATAAGACCAAGGGCGCCGCCTCGCTTGAGACGAGGGACGAAACCGAAAACGTCAGGCCGGCCTCGCTGTCGCAGCAACCCGGCTTCCCGGTGGGATGTCCCGCGCCTTCGGCGAGCAGACGCGCCTGCAGGTCTCTGGAGTGCCAGGCGTCCGTCACGATCGCGCTCGTGAAGCCCGCTCGGTCGGCGGCGGCGAGGAGGTCGTTTGCCGCATACGCGGCCCGTCGCACGAGCCGCATTTCCCGCGGGGGAGAGAGGGGCAGGTAGAACGAGCGCGCCTTCAGGTCGTACAGGTCGACCATTTCCTCGGGCTGCCAGGCGTCCGGCAGCGGGTTGAGCGCGTTCACCAGCAGGGTGTAATCGGTCATGCCCCCGACCTCCGTTACGTGGCGTCCACGTCTTCAGGCACGAGCAGCAGTTCGATCCCGTGCTCCTCGGCATAGGTCATAACGTCGCAGATCCTGGCCGCGTACGTGAGCAGGTCGAAGGGATACGCAGGCTCTACGTACTGCCTCGTGCATACGACGATCCTATCCGGCATGATACGTTGCAGCTCGTCCAACGTGGGAGCGGTGCGCACGACGAAGACCTCACCTACGAAGCGCCTCGCCTGCTCGAGGAAGGGCGGCAGGAGCGCGTTCGCTACGCCGCGCGACGGCCCGTGGTCCTCTTCGTGCGGTGCGGCCAGTCGCAGCGCCGCCGCTATGGCGTCAAGGTCGTAGGCGATCCCGCAGCTCAGGTGCTCCCGCACGTATTGGCTCTTCCCGGTGCCCGGCCTGCCTACAACCAGCGTGATCATTGCCGCTCCTCCCGCATACGGCTCTCGTCGAGCAGCGAGAGCATGAACGCCGCCAGATCGCCGATATCGGACCTTTGCAACCGGATGTCGCCGAGGAGACCCCCGAGGTCTTCCCGGCGCTCCTGCATCCGCGCCACGAAGCGCACGAGCTGCTCGGTGCCGTAGTGCGGCGCGAGCAGCGCCAGCACGAGCATCCGCGCGACATGGCCGTTGCCGTCGCGGAACGGGTGGATGCGCAGAAGCAGGAAGTACGAGGCGAACGCCACCCACTCGGCCGGGAGATCCCCTCGGCCGACGAAGTGCAAAAGCGCGTCGACGTCGCCGGGGATATCGTCCCCGGCATCGGTCTCGCACTCGGGCGGCGCCGGCCTTCGGTCGAACAGGCCGACCCGGGTGAAGGGCATCGGGTCCTCCGCCGTGCGGTAGCGCGCGGGAAGCGTCTCGCAGAAGTGGGGCTCGAGGCGGTTGGCCACCTCGTAGAAGGAGAGGAGCTTTTCCGCATGTGCGGGCGGCTTCGGGTCGTTGGACAGGAAGAGCCAGGCTCGCGCCCGCTCCCGGGCGTTGCGGCGAAGGGGGCCCTCGGCGAAGGGGCCGCCCCGCAACGCGAGGCACCGCTCGCACAGCTCCCTGTCGGACACCTGCGTGTCGCCGACGAGCTCCGAGAGCTGCGAGACCTCCCCCACGACCAGCTGGCGCAGCACCAGGCTGCTCGTCGGCCCAAGAACTGCCGCCCGGGCCCTCGCCGCCTCCGTTTCGGAAAGCAGCTCGTCGGTCCACGAGAGTTGCCAGTGCCCCACACCGGTGTGGATAACGCCCATGTTCAATCGTCTCCTGAAAAGCGCAGCAGCGCTCGAATGGGCCTATGCCGCCTCACACGCGCCAAGCCTCGCGAGCCCGCCGAGCGCTTGGGGCAGCCCAATGCGTTTGGCGACCCGCAATGCGCGCGAGCCGCCTTCGAAGTTCGTGCGTGCCGGCTTAGTAGCCGCTACAGCCGCCGGTCCATGAATCGCAGCTCCAGAAACCACCGCCCGAGATGCCCTCGAGCTCGTCGTCCGTAAGCTCGTAGCCCTCTTCCTTGGCGAGCGCCAGCATCTCTTCGGCCGTCTTGCACTGCTTTGCCCTGGCGCGTTGCTCGGGGGTGAGGGCTTTAATCCTGTCTTCCAGTGCCATGTTGGTCCTCTTTCTCTGTCAGCTCCAATCGTTGCCTATTATACGTTCCGAGACCTGACTCCGTCCCCGCCATCCGGGAATCAGGCGTAGCACCAAATGATACACCAAATGAAGAGCTTCCACTCGCCGCCATCTCCTCGTCCTGCTTGGGCTCTTCCCACTTGGTCTCGTTCTGCATGGCGTTCCTTTCCTAACATCTCGCATCGGATCCCTCAGAGGGGTCTTGGCGGTAAAGAATTCCGTCAAGAAGAATCCACCAAGGAGCGTTTTATGTGGTGCGGAGTGTTGTGGGAAATGCCATCTGACCTGCGATTCTCGTTGTAGGGTGGATTAGAGTGTTTTCCTAGCAGCTAGGAGACAGTCCCCTCGTCATAAAGTCCGTCCAGATGCCCCCCTCAAATCACGCACGCGGGCCCGACGAGTCCGGCTCGCTTGCTGCATTCTGGACGCCTCTCCTGACGCGCGATCGTGCTGTTCTGTTTTGCGAAAACGTGGAGAAGCGCTTTTCGGGATGCAGCTCAGCTTGTCGCCCATGGCTCGGTCACGGGTAAACCCGCTCAGAAGCGTCGGGACGAAACGCGCCGCGCTCGCGTATTATAAGCAATGCATTCAGGTTCAACCCGTAAAGGCCCTGATGAATGTAGGTGATCTCGTGGAAGACCTATCAAGGCGTTCGTTCGTAGAACTCGTATGCGGTTCGCTCGTCACGCTGCCCACGCTCGCGGGAGGACTCGTGCTCGCGCCGCGCCCGGCATACGCCGACGCAGATGCGACCGATATCGACGAGGTTGCGAGACGCGAATCGGAGTACGTTGTCATCGACGTCGTCGAACCCTATGAAGTAGGCTTCATAGTGGTGGATGTTTCCAAGGGCAAGGTAAACGATGCGGGCATGGTGTCCTACCCACCCGTTGAAGGCGCCGAGGTAACGGTTAAGTCGCGCTTCAACGGCAAGACGGTCTCGAGGACCACAAACGACAAAGGTGTCGCAAACATCGATATTCGCCAGCTCTCGGTGATCGAGGATGGCGAGGATGTGAATAATCTGGACTCCTATTACTTCAACGGATCCGTGAGCGTAGAGAAGGACGGCTGGCGGAGCTTCGAGACGGCATGCATGGCCGTGGAGGGCGGAGGCGGCCTGCAAGTGCCGGCGCATCCCCTCGACGGCGAGAACGTGCCCTACCCGCGTCTCGTCTCGTTCGACGAATGGGATGCGCTCTACATCAAGAACGACTTCTCGTCGACGCCTGCGAACCAGGACAATCATGAAATAAAGGTAAGCATCATGGGGTTCGCCGGCGACAAAGCCGCAACCGTGGAGCTTTGGGTCGAAGGCGAGAAGTTCGTGCCGCGCCAGAGCGCGCAGGCGACCTTCGGCGAGCCGGTGGCGGTGAAGAGGATGGTGCAGCAGGCGGACGGTCGCTCCAAGGAGGTCCTTACCTATGCCACGCCCGCGACGGCCACCTTCAACGCCCCTTTTCTGAAAACGGGCGACCCGCATGCACTGCCCATCGGACGCAGGTACAAGATTGTGTTTGAGCAAGACGGCAAGACCTACGCTTGGCCGCTCGCCCTCACCGTGTCGAAGGGCGTGGTGGACGAGCCCACCGACAAGCAGAACGTGAAGTTGTCGCCCTTCAACGCGACCGGGGGGGCCGTGCAAACACAGTCGCTCGCCACCCAGGCGACCACAGGGCTGAACGCCACCTGGCCGGGCGACGCCCCGCTCGTGGGCGGCGGAAACTTGAACTTCTGGACCCCCGAGCTTCCCGTGGGCATCTACGTGAACCCCTTCGGCATGGTGCAAATCACCTTGAAATCACCGAGTTGGGGTTACCTCAACGACGGCGGCGCGTCGGACAAGAACGGCTGGGGGAAGTACCCGCGCAAGACGATCGAGCAACAGTGGGACAAGAAAACGAAGATCCTGAAGACCATGACCGACAAGACCTCCGGCCTCATGAGCAGGCCGGGCGCCGTCCAGCAGATCGATCTGTTCAAGTCGTTCTCGATCATGGTTAACTTCCAACTGCTCGCGCTCGCCAAGTGGAACTCCGACAAGGGTGTATTCCAGGGCGAGGTAGCCGGCCAAATCGTCGCAGGCGCGAACTTCACCATCACCGAGAACTTCTTCGCCGGCCCCATCCCCGTGCTCATAACGTTCTCGCTCGACGCGAGCCTCATCTTCGCGCTTTCCGCTGCGGCCACCTCCGCGAGGAAGAACAAGGACGAGCAGCTGCTCAAGGCCATCGGAGACATGTCGCGTTGGGAATGGGACTACACGAACACCGGCTTCACCATGACGTTCAACATCACGCCTTCGCTGTCGGTGGGCGTGGGGCTGAGGGGCGTGGCGTCCATTTCCGTGAAGGGCGCAATCACGCTCACGCTGTTCTTCGGCGTGCCCATGGGCACACAGCCCGACAACTTGCCGAGCCCGCACTTCTCGGCAGGTTGGTCGGCACAGCTCTCGCTGGTCATTGAGCTGTTCCTGTTTTCGAACAGCTTCAACCTGTTGAGGCAGCCATTCTCGAACTTCTACGATAACTGGGACGGTAAAGGCCCGGCAGCTATAAAAACGCAGGCGGAAAACGAAGCGCGCAGCTTGCTAGCGAACGCCTCTCCTGATGAGCTGCTGGAGCAGATGTCTCCCATCACCGATGACATGCTGGCACAGACGAGCGAGGCGAGCATTTCAGGGCAGTCGGCTTCTGCGCAGGCGTTCATCGACTGGGACGCGATTGCCACGGAAGTGGAAGGACAGCTCGACGACGGCACGCCCATCTCTTACACCGTCCACGATTTGTCCGCCGCGAGTTTATCCGCAGCTGCGACTCATGCCGCAGGTAGGTCGGGAGGGCGTGGCCTCATGGCCGCCAGCTCTCCTGACCTCTCGGGACAAGCGGATGGCGAAGCGGGGCGCCAGGTAATATCGCTTACCGCCTCGGAGCCTTCCGCCCTGCCGGGCGTGGGCGTTGCGGCGCTCGGTTCGCAGGGCGGCATACGCCCCTCGTCGGACGTGCGGCTGTTCGGAACCGAGGATATCCACGTTTTCGGGGCGCCTCGCGCCAAGACGCTCAAGTTAAAGGGCCTGAACAAGATATCGTACATTTCAGATGTCGGGGGCAAGTATTCGTCGACGGGTACCTGGTGTTTTCGCATCGCCTCCGTCGAGGTTGCAGGTGCCATGCGCACGCGCCTGGTCGCCACCTGCATAGACGGCAAGCCGAAAGGCGCGATACGCTTCATCGAGTTCGACACGGGCATAGAGGGCATGCCCCGCGACGAGCTCTACGATTACGATTTCGACATCGACAAATGGCGCAGCACGTCAGGCGAGGACGAAGTGCACATGGTGCTCATCTCCGGCAAACGAGCGGGCGCGGGGCTGGCGAGCGCGGCGACCAACCTCGTTTTCACGACGTTGCGAATCGCAGGGAAGGTATTCGTTGCCGGCAATACCGTTATAGAACCGTCCAAGTATCCAGGTAGCATGGCGAGCTTCTCCCGAAAAGGCTGCGACATGATCGGATACAAGCCCGATTACTTCCACAGCATCATGTCGCTGCAGGTAACGGCCCTGGGTCGTGGTGGATTCAGCAGCCTCGGCAACTACACCAGCCTCGTCACCTTTCTCGATCGATGCGCGCCGACCGCCGAGAAGGTCTTGAGCACTTCCGCCGAGGTCGAAGTGCGCATAGGGATTAAGTTCGAGAGCATGCGCTCTGGTGGCAAGGTCCTGACCCCTTCGCAACGCAAACTGGGCGAAATCGCCGGTGCCTTTTCGGACATCACGGCTTACGAGCAAGTGCTTTCCTTCTACAAGGACGATGATCGCTACGGAAACACACCGACTTTCACGCTCATGGTGCGCGGCTCCGAGAAGTGCCACTACCTGCTGCTCAACGTAGACCTGTATGACACCTCCAATCCGCTCAGTTCCGTCCAACGCTGCGAGGACTACAGCCCTTCCATCAGGCTCGTGCCCTGCGGGAAAAGAGGGTATTACTTCACTTCTTATCCAGACGACCCCGCCCAGCTAGCGTTGCCCGCCAGCTCGCAAGACTACTCTAAATGGTCGCTGCACAAAGTCGTGTGGTCGAAAGACGCCAAGCCCAGGCTGCAGGCGACATCCGCCGGCCCCTTGGGCTTCAACGTGGTGAATTTCGCCGTGAACCCTGCGGGTACCTATATTTTCTGGCCGCAGACGCGCGACGCCGACGACGACCGTGTTTGGGGAGCCGATGGCACAGAGGACGTGAAGAAGCGCCCCGCCGTCTACCACCTCATGGCATGCCGTATACGGGGGGATCGTTTCTCCGATCCCTTCGTGGTGGCGGACCTTGCGCACGATACCGATTCCCTCGCGGTGCTGGACACGAACGGGCAAGCCGTGGTGGAAGCGTTGCGCACCGAGTACGTGGACACGGGAACGCGCGACGCGCAGGGCAAGGTGCTCTACCATGCGGCCGACATCTGGTACACGTCGGTTCCACCCGTGCGTTGCGCCACGGCCACGGCCTGCGAGGCTGAAAGCCCGTTCGTAGTCCCCGGCGGCAAGATTCAGTTCCACGTGGCGGTCCGTAACGACGGCAACGTGTTCCTGTCGGGATGCTCGCTCACGCTGTGCGCGTGCAACGAGAGCACCGGTGCCTACGAGCGCATCCCCGGCGCTTCCGCCAACGTAACGTTCGGGAAGGACACCATCTGCGAGTCGCACTATAACCAGTCGGACGGCAAGGGCGGACTGACGGGTCTCGAGGACGACTACGCGCTGGCGCCGGGCAAGACCAGCGTGTACGCCGTCACCGTCACCGTGCCGAAGAGCTGGAAGTCCGGCGTGAAGAAGGTGCTGTTCGTGGCGAGCGATGGCGTGCAGGCGCCCGACAGCGCCCTGAGCGCTCAAAGCGCGGGCCTGCACGCGCAGGCCGAGGGCGAGACGGCAGTAGGCGAGCCCGAAGCGGTCGAGTTCCACATCGAGCCAGGCGACTACAAGGTGGTCCAGACGCGCACGGCTCCCTCCGACGTGCAGGATCCCGACCAGCGCCACATGGAGACGCTGTACGTGGCCGAATCCGGTGCGAGCGGCGACTTTTCGTCCGCCCCCGTCACGGCATCGGATGCGATGATATCTGATACGGGCGCAGAATCTCCCGAATCGGGCTACACGCGCGGCGCGCGTGGCACTGCGGCATCAAGCAAGTCCACCGCGCCCAATACCGGCGATGCTTTCCCGCTCGGCCTGCTGGGAGCTGCGTTGGTGGCGGCCGGGGCTGCGACGGCCGCCTACGAGCGCCGCCGCGCCGAAAACGATTGCGGGGAAGAAAACTAAACGTTTCTCTATGTTAAACCACTGTTG
>DMNP01000087.1 GCA_003452695.1 Eggerthellaceae bacterium | reverse complement strand
AGTCGATGGCGATGTCGCGCATGTCCACGCCGAACAGTTCGCGCGCCTCGTTCTCGAACACGAAGGCCGCAAGGAACAGGTCGGTTATAGAAGGCACTTCCATGCCCTTCTGCACGCCGGCGACGCGGTAGTTGCGCACCTCCCCGCTCTTCATGAACGAATAGTACAAGTCCACGCCCTCGTCGGCGAACACGGCATGGGTTTGGATGAAGCGCCATCCTTCGGCTTTCATCACCGAAGCCTCGCGGTGAAGGCCGGACAGCGGCAAGTCTATGAAACGCTGTTCGAATGTCATGCCCTAGGCCCCTCTCTTGGCTGCATGGAGCGCCTTCGACTTCTCTTCGAGAATTCCGAGCGCCTGCACGACGCCATCGATGATGGCTTCGGGGCGCACAGCGCATCCCGGGGCGTACACGTCTACGGGAATTGCCTGGTCGACGCCGCCCAACACGTTGTAGCAATCGTGGAAGATGCCTCCCGAGCAGGCGCACGTGCCGCACGCCACCACCACCTTGGGGTCGACCATCTGGTCGTATATTTGCTTGACCACCGCCTGGTTTCGCTCGTTCACCGAGCCCGTTACCAGGAAGATGTCGGCATGTTTGGGATTGCCCGTGTTCACGATGCCGAACCGCTCGACGTCGAAACCGGGGCAGAGCGCTGCTAGCACTTCGATATCGCAGCCGTTGCAGCTGGAGGCATCGTAATGGATGACCCAGGGAGATTTCGATGCATAGCCCATGAAGCTTCCCTCCTACACAAACGCGAGGATGGCGATGTTCACGCCACCGCACACGAACGCAACGATCCAGGCCCATTTCAGCATGGCCTGCCATTTCACGCGGGCGAAGTTGTTGTCGATCCAGATCTCGAAGAACCAAGCGGCAAGTGCCGCCATGATTGCCAGGAGGATGGACGCCGGGTTGCCCCAGACGAAGAACATGCCCGTCCACCCCAGGAACAGCACGGTCTCGCACCAGTGCATGATCTCGACCTTCGCCAGCGTCTTTCCGCTCATCTCGGTCGTGGTGCCCTGCACGATTTCCTGATGGGCGTGGTGCGATGTGGAAAGGTCGAAGGGTGATTTGCGCAGCTTGATGGTGAGGATGAACATGAACCCGACGAAAGCCGGTATGGTGAAGCAGATAACCGGAAGGTCCAGGTGCAGCGTTCCACCCACCATGAAGGTGCCTGCCGCCATGTAGAAGCACACGGCCATGAGCAGCACCATGGGTTCGTAGGACATGACCTGCACGGTTTCGCGGCCAGCGCCGACTTCCGCATAGGGGCTGCGCGACGAATAGGCCGCCATTATGAAGAACAGCGCCGCCATCGTTATGATGAAAGCGCTCATCAGCAGGTTTCCTCCGCTGAAGAACAAGCCGCCCGCAACTGCCGTGAACACCAGGGCGGCGGTCATGTACACGCCGTCTACGCCCGACACGGAAACGTCGTCCTTTTCGATGAGCTTGCGCACGTCGTAGTACGGCTGAAGCAACGGCGGCCCCACGCGGCCCTGCATCCTGGCCGATATGATGCGGTCCAACCCGGCGAGCAGGCAGCCCACGACGGGGGCGAGCACCGCGAAGGCAACCGTTCCGATAAGAGTGGTTAAGAACGTCATGAAACTCGGCACCTTCCTCTACATCAGGGGCGGCACCACGATGCCGCTCGCGATAAGCGCGACTACTATGATGATTCCGCAGAGCAATTCGCCGGGACGGCGCAGTATGTCCTCGCCGAAGATGTTGTCCAGATACAAGTTGCGCGACGTGGCGGCCGTCTCGCCGGACAAGCTGTTGCGGTACACGCGTGCATCGGAATCGATCGCGACGCCGGCCAGGTACACGTCCACGCGCTTCTTCTTGGAAGCGCCCAGCGCGCCGAACAGCACCACGAACACGAACACGGCGAGAATCGAGGTGATCCACAGGTTCTCGACCGATATGCCCGGGCCCACGAAATCGAAGATGCCCGCCAGATACGGTTCCACGAACGCGCTCGACACAAGCGGCAGCAAGATGCAGGCTCCGACCGCAATCGCGGCCATCACGATAAGCGATATCCATTCGGACGGGTGCACGGTAAGCTCCACGTTTTCCTGCATTCCCGCGATGCCGGACAGCTTTCCGAGCCATTTGCCCCAGAACATGAAGGTGGCGGCAGAGCCGAACGCCAGCAGCATGACGAGGACGAACTGGCGGTTATCCACGAACGAGACGAGTGTGGCCCACTTTGCGATGAGCATGCCGAACGGCGCGATGAACATGCACATGATGCCGAGCATCATGAAACGCGCGAGCTTGGGCATGCGCTCGAAGAGCAGGTCCATGTCCTCGATGTCGCGGCTGCCGATATGATGCTCGGCGGTGCCCACGCACAGGAACAGCAGCGATTTGGCCGCTGCGTGGAAGATGACGAGCAAGATGGCGGCCCAGATAGCCTCGGAAGTGGCCACGCCCGCGCAGGCGACGATAAGGCCCAGGTTCGCGATGGTCGAGT
>DMNP01000126.1 GCA_003452695.1 Eggerthellaceae bacterium | reverse complement strand
AACGACCAGGCGGTTTTATTCACGTTCGGCCTCGCCCCGAGCCTCCCGGCCGGGCCGTGGCAGTTTCAAAACGTGCCTACTGAAGCAAAAGGATGATTTTCGCTGTAGAGAATTACGCAAGCCAGTGCTATCGTTTCATAAAGAACCTCATCAGCAAACGGTTAGCGTTGAAGGAGTCGAATATGGCTTGCGTGATTGCTCCGCGAACAATGAAATCCTTATGCATCATCGCTCTATCCTCCGTGCTCCTTGCTCTAACGCCCGTCATCGCGCAGGCCGATGACGGGGCCGCAGCACCATCGCAGCCCCTTGGAGCAATGTCTTTAACGACGTCGGACGTTTACGTTTCCCCTATAAATCTTTCAATCATCTTCGACAAATATGTTAACGAGTATGAAGCTGAAGAGATGAACCTGAGCGTCCTTGATTATGACTATAGGTACGATGACGAGTACGACGAAGAGTACTACTACTATATCGCTGATAAAACATACACGGGAAAGCCAATAAGACCCACGATTACCGTTAACTATCTAGGCGGAGATTCCAGTGACGATGATTACTGGGATGACGAAGATAGCAGCGACTACGGCCCCGTACGGCTTCAAGCGGGCGTTGACTACACCGTCTCGTATGCCAACAACATAAAACCCGGCAAAGCCACAGTTACAGTCAAAGGGATTAACAAATACAGTGGAACCATTAGCAAGACATTCCGCATCCGGGGCAACCTTGCTTCCGCAAAGATTGCAGGGGTGAAGAAGAAATACAACTATACGGGAAACTACATCAAACCTGTTCCTACTGTTACCTTTGCAGGTGAAAGGCTTCAACAGGGAAAGCATTATAAGGTACGCTATTTCGACGCTGTAGGAGCTGGAACAGCCACGTTGCGCATCGAGGGGAAGGGCTTCTACAAGGGGAAAGCGAGCATCGACTACGAAATCGTAAAACGTCGATTCGCAAACGCTCGGATTGCGAAGATCAAACCGCAGTCATTCACCGGCAATCCGGTCAAACCAAAGCCGGTTGTGAAATACGGTAAGAAGACGCTTAAGTTGAACAGGGATTACAGGGTTACGTACAAGAACAACAAAAGCAGCGGGATGGCGGTCGCCGTTATACAGGGCAAAGGGCTTTACCAAGGAGCGCTCAAGAAGAAATTCAGAATCATAGGCGATGTGAGCAAGGCCCGCGTTGCACCCATTCGGTTTAGAATTTCGAATGGGCGCGCCATAACCCCTGTTCCCACCGTGAAACTGGGAAGCACGCAGTTAAAGTACGGCCGAGATTACAAAACCTTGTATTCCAACAATGTGAATGCAGGCGTTGCTCGAATCGCGATAGTCGGCAAGGGAAAGTATTACCGGGGAATGAAGACGGCAACCTTCTCGATTATCCAAAGGGGAACAGATCCGACGGTCACGTTCGCCGAATTCAGCCGCATACGGATGGGCATGACATATGGCGAAGTGGCAGCGATTATCGGCGGAAACGGCAAGCTGGTATCGGCGTCCCAAGGGTCGGGCTATTCGTACAAATCCTACGAGTGGCCCTCTGCTGCCACTAGTTGGGGTAGCGCCTTTATTTCCTTTGACGACAATGAAGTTAACTACAAGTCGCAATCGGGGCTATAGATACGATTTGCAGATGCTCTCGGGATGCGCGGCGTTTGCGCATATTAGGGGCCTGTTATGCCCCTTTCCCGTCCGAATGTTGGAAGCTCGCCCAAGCGACCTGGGCTTTCGGACCCAGGCGTGCGGGCGGGCAATGCAATGGGGGCATAATGGCGCCCTGTTATGCCTCTCGCCGAACGGGACGTTCACATGTCGGTGTCCCGATCTGCGCAAGCTCGCCGCAAGCACGTGCGTTCACGAAGGTTAGGGCATAGCAGTACCTTGTTGTGTTGCTGGTGCCTGGACCGAAGGTGAATGCCCGAGGCTCACGTGCAAGCCCTCCTCTTGCAAGCGCGACCCCGCCGACCCTCCGACCCGCCGACCCGCCGACCTGTCGCCCACCGTCTGTCGATTTTGCAAGCCGAATCGAAGGGCAGGAAGCATAGCGGCCGTATGCCGTGCGAATTGCGGTATGATGGTGCAATCCGTTTGTCTAATCAGGGAGATGACATGTCAGAAGAAGGCAAGAAGGTCGATTACGATTTCGCGGCGCACGAGACGCCGCTGTTCAACGCGTGGAAGGACGCGGGGTACTTCCGCCGCAGCAAGGGCCGTGGCCAATACGCCGACCAGCCCTACACCATCGTCATCCCGCCTCCCAACATCACGGGCATGCTGCACATGGGCCACGCGCTGAACGACACCATCCAGGACACGTGCACGCGCCACGCCCGCATGCAGGGCCGTCCGACGCGCTGGGTGCTCGGCACCGACCACGCGGGCATCGCCACGCAGACCAAGGTCGACAAGAAGCTCAAGGAGGAGGGTATCTCCCGCCTCGAGATCGGCCGCGAGAAGTTCTTGGATGCGTGCTGGGACTGGCGCCGCGAGTACGGCGGCACCATCGTGAGCCAGATCAAGCG
>DMNP01000095.1:903-5050 GCA_003452695.1 Eggerthellaceae bacterium | reverse complement strand
CGCACTCGAAGCCCTTGTTGCCGGCCTTGGTGCCCGCGCGTTCGATGGCCTGCTCGATGGTGTCGGTGGTCAGCACGCCGTTCATGATGGGCACGCCGGTCTTCAGGGCCACCTGTGCGATGCCCTTGGACACTTCGTTCACGACCACGTCGTAGTGGCTCGTGGCTCCGCGGATGACGGCGCCGAGCGCGATGACCGCATCGTAGGTCCCGCTTTCGGCAAGCTTCTGCACGACGACGGGGATCTCGAAGGCGCCGGGCACCCATGCCACGGTGATGTCCTCTTCTGCCACGCCGTGGCGCACGAGCGCATCGATGGCACCGCCTATCAGCTTCGATGTTATGAACTCGTTGAAGCGCGCGCCCACGATGGCCACCTTCATGCCCTCGTTTACGACTTTGCCTTCCAGATACTTCACTGCCATTGTTCCTTCCTTTCCCTTGAAAGCGCCCCTGTGGATGGGCGGCCTATGCGTTATCGGGCCCCAGAACATCGGCCAGCATGTGGCCCATTTTCCTGGCCTTGGTTTCCAAGTATTTCCTATCGTATTCCTGCGGCTCGATTTCGATGGGCACGCGCTCGACGATTTCCAAGTCGAATCCCGCCAGGCCATACACCTTGTCGGGGTTGTTCGTAAGCAGGCGGATCGTGCGGCACCCCAGGTTGCGCAGGATCTGCGCGCCGCTCCAGTACTCGCGCAGGTCGGGCTCGAAGCCCAGGACCACGTTGGCGTCCACGGTGTCCAGCCCCTCTTCCTGCAGCTTGTAGGCCTTTATCTTGTTCATAAGCCCGATACCACGACCCTCTTGGCGCATGTACAGCAGCACGCCACGGCCTTCTTCCTCGATCTGGCGCATGGCACGATGCAGCTGGTCGCCGCAATCGCAGCGGCGGCTGCCGAAGACGTCGCCGGTCAGGCATTCGGAATGCACGCGGCACAGCACGTCGCGCCCGTTGCCGATGTCCCCCTTCACGAGCGCCACGTGCTCTTCGCCCGTTATGTCGTTCACGAATCCGTGAATCTGGAAATCGCCGTAGGCCGTGGGCAGGTTGGCCGACGCCGCCTCCTGCATGTGATTGTCGTGCGCACGGCAGTAGTCCTGCAGCTGCTTTATGGATATGAAGGCGATGCCCCACTCATCGGCTTTCCGCTTCAGCTCGGAGGTGCGCATCATCGTGCCGTCTTCGCGCATTATCTCGCAGCACAGCCCGGCCTGCTTCATGCCGGCGTGGCGCAGCAAATCGACGGTCGCCTCGGTGTGGCCATTGCGCTCGAGCACACCGCCCGGCTTTGCAACCAGCGGAAACATATGGCCTGGACGCCGAAAGTCGTCGGGACGGGAGGCTTCCTCCACGATCTTGCGCGCCGTCAGCCCCCGTTCTTCGGCCGATATGCCCGTCGTCGTTTCCACATGGTCCACCGACACGGTGAAAGCCGTCTCATGGTTGTCGGTGTTCTCGCTGACCATCTGCACGAAGTTCAGCTTGTGCGCCAGCTCGGAGCTCATGGGCATGCAGATCAGGCCCTTGGCATGCGTTGCCATGAAGTTCACGTTGGCCGTCGTGGCGAACTGCGCCGCGCAGATCAGGTCGCCCTCGTTTTCGCGGTCGGGATCGTCCACCACCAGGATAAGGTGGCCGACTTGCAGTTCGCGTATCGCTTCTTCTACGGTGTTCATGTCCTCCTCCAATCGAATGCGAAACGGGGATGGCCCTTTTCGCCTAAAACCCGTTTTCCTGCAGATATTCTAGGGTCAAGCCGCTTTCTGGCCGATTCGAAGGGGCGGGTTGCCCCAGCAGCTTCTGCACGTACTTGCCCACGATGTCGTTTTCCAGGTTCACCACATCGCCGGCCCGCTTCCGAAGCAACACGGTCTGCTCGGCGGTGTGGGGTATGATACTGACGCTGAACGCGGTGCGGCCCACGCTAGCCACGGTAAGCGAGATGCCGTCGATGGCGATGGAGCCCTTTTCCACGACAAGGTCCAGGACCTGTTGCGGGGCCTCGATGGTCACGATGCGCGCATTTTGCTCCGCCTTCACGCTGGATATCCGGCCCGTGCCGTCGATATGGCCCGACACGATGTGCCCGCCGAAGCGGCCTTCCGCCGGCATCGCCCGTTCCAGGTCCACCGCGTCGCCCGCCTTCAGCTGCCCCAGGTTGGAACGGCGCAAGGTCTCGGGCATTACATCGGCCGCGAATTCGTCGTCACCGGCGGCCACAACGGTCAGGCACACGCCGTTCACGGCAATCGAGTCGCCGATGCGAACGTCTTCGAGCACTTTGCGCGCGGCGATGACGATCTGGCCCGCCTGCGCACCCGGCAACACGCGGCGCACGGTGCCGAGCTCTTCCACGATTCCCGTGAACATCAGGCACTTCCTTCCCCGCTCCGCGCGGCACTGGCCTGGGCGCGCGGCAAGCATGTCATCGTTATCTTCACGTCGTCGCCCAGAACATCTACGCGGGGCTTCTCCAGGCGATACGCCTCGGCCATGCGCGCGAGGCCCAGGCCTTCGACGGGCGATTTCGCATCGGCGCCGCCGACTACCTTCGGCGCGATGTACACGACCGCTTCGTTCACGAGCCCTTCTCGGAACAGCGACTCGTGCAGTCCTCCGCCGCCTTCCACCAGGACCGAATCGATTCCGCGCTGGCCGAGGGCCCGCATGACGCCTCGAAGGTCCACGCGTCCATCGGCTGCGGGAACGCTCAGCACCTGAACACCGCGCGATCGCAGAAGCTCCACCCGCGCATCGCCGTCGGAAAGGGCCGTAGCCAGCAGCACGGGCACCTCGTCGGCGGTCTTCAGCAGGGCGCTTTCCGGGGGGATGCGCAGTTTCGAATCCACCACCACGCGCAGCGGTTGGTTACTGGGGCAGGCGCGGCGGGCGGTGAGCGACGGGTCGTCTGCAAGCACCGTCCCGATGCCCACCATGATGGACGCCATTTCGTGGCGCAGGTCGTGAACGTCCGCGCGCGATTGCTCGTTGGACACCCAACGCGAATCGCCCGTGCGCGTGGCGATTTTCCCGTCTAAGGTCATCGCCCACTTCGCAAGCACATAGGGTCGGCCCGTTTGTATGAAATGGAAGAACCGCGGATTCAGCTCGTCGCATTCGTCGCGCAACAGGTCTTCGTCGACCTGCACGCCCGCAGACCGCAACAGGCCGTTGCCCTTGCCCGCCACGAGGGGGTTGGGGTCGCGGCTGCCCACGACTACGCGCGCTATTCCCGCCTGCAGCACGGCATCGGTGCATGGGGGCTGTTTGCCCTGATGGCAACATGGCTCCAGCGTTACGTACAGCGTGGAACCGTGCGGGTCCGCCTTGCAATTGGCCAGCGCATTGCGCTCGGCGTGTGCCTGGCCGTAGCGTTCGTGGCAGCCTTCGCCTATCACCCGCCCGTCCTTCACGAGCACGGCGCCTACCAGCGGGTTGGGGTTCGTCCACCCTCGCCCGCGCTCGGCAAGCTTAATTGCTCGCCGCATGTAGGCTTCGTCGACCTCGTGCTGGCATTCTGCAGCCTCGGCGCCCACGCGCTCCTCCTCTCGTGTGTCAAGGGGACGTTTCTCCTGACACACCATTCCGACTTGTGCCAAGAGAAACGTCCCCTCGACACACTGCATTCAACGTGCGGGCAAAAGAAAAGCCCGTACACCTACGGGCGAAGGAATTGCAAGTGCCTCGAAGACCGACACATGGCCCTTCGGGCGATGCTCGGCTTTCGACGCGCCTGTTCTTCCATCCGGACTTTGACCGTTGGTCCTGGATTTTCACCAGGTCAGCCGCTTGCGCGGGTCGCGGACTCCAGGTTGCCCCGTTACCGCCAGTGAGGAATTCCACCTCGCCCTGAACAGATGCACCCCGAAGTATATGCCAGCCTTGCAGCACGCGCAACCTCGGCCCGAACGGAACGAGGGCATCCGCATGTTAAAGGTTATCGCCCTCACCCCCTGTCCGGGACGGGCCTCCTGGCCAAGCCGTGGGAAGTAACCTTCCATGGTCTATGTATCAAGATTGCGCCAACCGCTTCTTGCAGCGCGCAGAATGGTTGTGTATACTAGGTTGCTGCGCTGCGCAGGCAGCGCACGGCTCGAGGAAGCGGAGAGATGTCCGAGCTGGCCGAAGGAGCACGATTGGAAAT
>DMNP01000095.1:0-841 GCA_003452695.1 Eggerthellaceae bacterium | reverse complement strand
GCACGATTGGAAATCGTGTATACCCCAAAAGGGTATCCGGGGTTCAAATCCCCGTCTCTCCGCCACTTTTAGCCACCACGCGGAGAGGTGGCAGAGCGGTTGAATGCGGCGGTCTCGAAAACCGTTTTACCGGTGAACCCGGTAACCAGGGTTCGAATCCCTGCCTCTCCGCCACTTGTAATTCAACGCCCCGACTCCGGGGCGCTTCTTTTTGGCGGGGGCTCGCAGGGATTCGAACCGATGAGGTCGGAGGCCGTTAAGAAAACAGCCCTGTGGGCTGTTTTTAGGCCGACGGGCGGAGCGCGAAAGCGCGGAGCCGTGGTTTCGCGGAGCGAAACGGAATCCCTGCCTCTCCGCCACTTGTAATTCAACGCCCCGACTCCGGGGCGCTTCTTTTTGGCGGGGGCTCGCAGGGATTCGAACCGATGAGGGTCCGAGCGCCCGAGAAACAGCCCGGTGGGCTGTTTCTAGCGAGGACGGGCAAGCGTGAGCTTGCCCCAGGTACAAGCCCTGAGCTGCGGAGGCCGTTAAGAAAACCGCCGAGCTTTTATATTGAACGCGGTAGGGTGCATTTTTCAAGGCTTGCTGCATCATGATGTGAGGTTGGGGCTGTATTCCTCAGTAAGCCTGAACGTGACTGGGTTGTAGCTGTTTAGCTTGCGGCAAACCCCCTTCTTCTCCAGAGATGCAATGTATTTTCTTGCCTGCTGCTTACCTACCCTTAAAAAGCCGGCGATTTCCTGCACAGATGCATCTCCAAACAGCCCGAACGCCTCATACTGCAGGAGAAGGAAGACGATTTGCGCTTCCTTCTCCTTTCTCTATGTTAAACCACTGTTGA
>DMNP01000141.1 GCA_003452695.1 Eggerthellaceae bacterium | reverse complement strand
ATCGCCCGGGCGGGCGTTGAGCGCTCGTTCGGCCATCGTCTGTTCAACGGCACGCGCAATCCCTCCCGTGACACAGTGCTGCAGTTTGCGTTCGGGCTCGGCCTCGGCTGCGACGAATCGCAGCAGCTCCTGAAGGTCGCCGGCATGAGTCCGTTGCATCCCAAGGTCAAACGCGACGCCGTGGTGGCCTACTGCCTGCATAACGGGCGGGCGCTCATGGACGCCCAGGAGCTGCTCTACGAGAACGGCCTGCCGCTGCTAGGGGGTGCCAAGCATGAATGACCGCGCCCTCCATGCCACCGACGAGCTGCTTGATGCGATCAACGCCGCCTACGCCGACGACTGGCCCGCTGAGTTCACGGACGCCTATGCAGTGATGGAGTGTCTGGGCGAAGGACAAGGCTGCGACACGTTCCTTGTGCAGGACTCCGAAGGCAATGATTTCGTGGCCAAGCGCTACGACAAGGCAGTGTGGAGCATCGACCTGTCCTGCAACATTCTGAAGGCGCTCGACCACCCCGCAGTGCCACAGCATGTTGCAAGCTACGAAGGCGAGAGCTGCGCAGTTGCTTTGCGCACCTACATCGAGGGCGTTCCATTAGACCGCTACGTGCGCGAGAACGATTTGAGCGAGCAGGACATAGCGAGCATTACCGCCAAGCTCTGCGACGTTCTAGCTTACCTGCACCACCGCCCCGAACCGATCATCCACCGCGACATAAAGCCGCAAAACGTCATCGTGCGGCCGGACGGTTCGGTAGCACTCATCGACTTCGACATCGCGCGCACCTACAACGCAGCCCGGGAGTCCGACACCGTGTTCTTCGGCACACGCGCCTATGCGGCGCCCGAGCAGTACGGCTTCTCGCAGACAGACGCCCGCTCCGACATCTACTCGCTCGGAGTGCTGTTGCGCTACCTGCTCACGGGCAGCCCCCGCGAGAACCGCAACGTGCGCGTATACCGGCCGCTCGAAAAGATCATCGCCAGGGCTACGGCCTTCGACCCGGAGAGACGCTACGACGATGTCGACCAGGTGAAGAAGGCGTTGCTTTCAGCGAATCCGAAAAGCCAGGGGCTGCGCATCGCGGGACTGATCGCGGCCATCGTCGCGGCGCTGGCCCTTCTTTCGTTCGCCGGATTCCAGGCATACAAGGCTGTAACGTGGTCGCCCTTCAACAGTGACGCAATCCCAGCCGTGCTCAACGACGAAGAGCGCGTGGCAGATGCCGTGGCTTTCATGCAGGACAGGCACGGTACGCACCTCTTCGACAACGCCGACGACACGGCCACAGTCGGCCTTCTGCGGCAGACGCTCATCGAATGCTACGGGCTCGACCGCGATTACGTGTACGGCTCGCAGGAGGAGGGCCTACCCGGCGAGAGCGACGAGTTCTTCATGCCCTGGGGCTGGGACGACGGGCAGACCGTTCGCAAGGAGACCGCGGTCTACGCTGCTGTGAAAGTGCATGACCCGAGCCTGGTGGCCGAGGACCAGTGGTCCAAGCTGCCCGACGACAACGGCGAGTACCCCGGTGCGCGCGTCGCGATGATGTTCGCCGAGGACACCGGCATCCTCACCGGCGCCAACCAGCCCTACGACATCACGGTCGGCGAACTCGCCCTCATCTTCGCCAACGCAGACCGCATCTTCGATGCTGCTGAAAGGGCAAGTAGATAGAGAGGCGTATCCTGCCCGCTATGATAAATGACGCTCAGGAAGCCCATTCGGTATTTGCGGGGTTCCATGAGGCATTGGCGGGAACCGCTTTGGACAATGCCGGTCGAAGAACCTCGACGCGATCGAAGACGCCTCCTCGAAACCGGAATGCTCTTCGGGTAGCGAAGTCGATGTCTTTCGAAGCGCGCGTCGGGTATGCGTGCGAAGCATTCCGGACCGCCTTTCAGGAGAAAACGCGGATCGTCCTCGCTGAAGACACGGCAGAGGAAACGGTCGCGCAACATCTCCCTATAGGCAATTCCCGGATCTTTGCCAGTGTTCTTTATGGATCTCTTGGCTGCCCGATCAAACTGCGCCGCGTTCTCGTAGCCCATCGTTCACCGCTCCTCTACGAGGAGGGAATAAAGGCTGGTCCCTTTCGGGAGCCCGACCCTCCTGCTCCTCCGGTCGACCTCGCTTGCAAGTCCCCCCACGTCTGGCACGAGGCCGCGGCCGAACGCGTCTTTCAGCACGTTGGCTACGAGGCTCAGGTCCTCGCCCCCGTCGATGAGGTCGATTACCGTCAGAGGCGGCGACGTCGCTGGGATACCGCCTACATAGACGATGTCTCGCGCTTTAATCGCGCGTTTGTGCACGGTGAGCCCCTCGCGCTGGGTCTGGCGTCGTTTGCCGCAGCAGAATTCCAGGGGCTCGGGGCCAATCTCGCCGAGCTCCTGGAGAGTACACTTATTGTACTCAGCCCTCTGGGAGTAGTCACGAGGCGCTCGGGGAGTAGTCATAGCCGCAGGTCAGTGACAGGGAGTATTACTTACTTGTGAGAGGTGAGTACACTTTTCCTGCTTATATGCGAACCCATGTATCTAAGAATCATCAGTAACTAGAATGGTATGCGGCAATGATAGCTATCCGTTTACGCCAGCTTTTTTAACTGGTAGTACTTCCACAGGCTGACGATGCCCACTGCAACGCCGCAGGCGCCGAAGAAGTACGTGTAGACCGTGCCCCACGCCGGGTCCATCGCCGG
>DMNP01000212.1:402-10438 GCA_003452695.1 Eggerthellaceae bacterium | reverse complement strand
GCCGGAACCCCGGGAAACGGCGATCTGGTGCCCCGATCCACCCGCAACCCGCGCCTCGCCGGACACGAGGGCGGCCTTGCGGGTGGATGGCGCCGGCCGAATGAATACGGGTGCCTGGCACCGGTATTTGTCAGGCGGTCGCGACGCGCTGCCGCTACAGATGGCGCGATGGGCGTTGCAGCTCGAGAAGGGCGGCTTTCCGCTTGGAATCCGATAGGGCCTCGAGCGTCCTGGGCCTGTCGACGTAATCGGCAAGATGGCGCGTGTTCATCGCCAATGGGAAAACGACCTTGCCGATTCTCGACACGGCCATGACGGTGAAGGCGGCGGCTATCAACTCTTCGAGAGAAATCGAGTTCTGATGCGAGCAATGTTGCGCAACAAAAGCCTCCGAAACGTTCGTATCACATGGAGCAACGCGGAGCAGAATAGGGGAGTTTCCATGAAACGGCAGGCACTTATCGGCTTCTTAGCGGCAGCAATCCTGTCGTTGGCCTGCGCAGGGGCGGCGTTCGCAGACACGCCGACGACACTTACCGCAAGCACGCCCGTCATGCAATGGCGCTTGAGGGTGATAGAAATCATTTCTCCAGGCGAATCATGCAAGTTGCTGCCCACGGCCCATGGTATCCATTTAGCGGCAACCTCCCAGGACGACGTTAGTGTGTAACCGCAAATCCCGCTATCCGATTGCGAAACCGGCGGTCGTCTTCGGTGCCCTCGAAGATCGCCTGGCGGTCGACGCTGCGCGCGAACGCATGGTGGAGGTCGGATGCGCTGAGCTTTCGCAGGGACCTTGGCACGCCGGCTCCATCACTCGGCGGGAAACGAAGGGCGAATCTTATGCCGAGGGGATGTTAGCGTCAGGTCACATGGCCCCTGATACCGATACGACCCCTGACGCCGAGCCCTCTCCAAGCCGCAACGTGCGCTCTATAGTCCGCTCTTCGAACAGTCGCTGGGCTTCTGCCATGCTCGCTCGCCTGATGTAGGCACGCTCCTTGCCGTCGAGCTCGAACGTGTTCAGACTTCGGTCGATGTTCTTTACGTGGTCGAGGTTCACGAGGTAGCTCTTATGGCAACGGTAGAACGGAGGGCACGGCAGCTTCGCCTCGATATCGTCGAGCCTGGCCCTGCGCCTCCGCTCTCCGCCGCTCATCAGGTGGATAACGATCGCGTGATTGTTCTGCTCGATGAAGCGGATGCGGGAATGCGGTATCGTTTCTCCCGCAAGATCGAGGCCGTGCTCCGTTTTCAGGCCGGCCCTTTGCGCCGCGCTTGCAACGATCTCGTGCGCCTCCTCGTCCCGGAAAGGCTTCAGGAGGTAGCGCTCCACGCGCGCCCGGTAACCCGCCATGGCGTAATCGCCGCTCGTCGTCACGAACGCCAGCATCACGTCGGGATCGACCGTGCGTATGCGTGCCAAGGGTCGTGTGATTTGGCACCCGCATGCCGTTTAATTCGAAACGAGACGCCTGTCCCCCTCTCATGCCCCCATTTCGCGTGCTATCGATAAACTGCGCCAGTTGCGAAAAAGTCGCCGCTCGCCGAACCGCGCATTTCGTGCAATCTGATGCATTTCCGCGCTCGCGCTGCATCAGATTGCACGAAATGCGCGGTTCGGCACCCCCTAAGGTCGTCATGTCCCGTCGAAGAAGCGCTTCGGCAATGCGGCCGAAGCGTACGAGCTTGCACTGTCGTCTACGCGAAGTAGACCGGCGCGGCCTTCTTGTATTCCTTGTGCGATACGAGCGTCTTGCAATCCAGGCCGCTCAGGGCGCGCATTTCGGAAATGTAGGCGTCCAGTTCCTCCCGGCTTTGCGCGTGCACCATGGCATACAGGTTGTAGGGCCACTTCTCCTGCTGCACGCGCTTGTAGCAATGCGATACGCAGGAAAGCCCGGCGAAGGAGGTGCCGATGCGGTCGATGTCCTCTTCTGCGGCGTGCCAGACCGTCATGCCGTTGAAGGCGTAGCCCATCTTCCGGTGCGCGACGAAGGCGCCGAAGCGCCGGATGGTCCCGTTGGCCTTCCATTCGCGCAGCCGCTCGAGCGCGCGCTGCTCATCCAAGCCGCACGTGGCGTACGGCTCCGGGCCCGCGGCGTCGCCTTGGGCCCAACGGACCAGCGCCACGTCGAAGGGGTCCTCCGGGTCGAAGGCGGGCGCGGATGCCGGGTCCGCCTTGGCCGCGCGCTTCCCGCTGAAATCCACGTTTATCTTGTAGGTCTTCAGGATGGGAAGGTTCAGCACCTCGTCGCAGCCCGTGCTCTCGCGAATTTCGCGCACGACCCGGTCGATCTGTTCGGTCGAGGGCGCTATCAGCGTGAACCAGATGTTGAATTCGTCATCGCGCAGGTAGTTGTGCGTCGTTTCCGGATGGGCGCTTACCAAGCCGGCGATGCGCTCTATTTCGCCTTCGCCTCCTTCAGCCCGAAGCGTGCAGAGCGTGGATACGTAGCCCAGGCGGTTCGAGGCGAACGATGCCCCGATGCGGCGTATGGTGCCGTCGCCGCGCAGGGCCTCGGCGGCTTCTATCGTTTGCTGGCGCGATAGTCCCAGCTTGCCGGCGAGCACCCCGTAGGGATCGCTTTCCAGCGGGAAGCCGCTCTGTATGGCGTCCAGCACGCGCTGGCGCGCGACGGCGCGCGGAACATAGGCGCAGTAGGGCTCTTCGGCAAGGTAGTCGCCCGTGGTCGCAAGCGCTCGGGCGCGGCAGCCTCCGCAGACGCCCTTGTATTCGCAGGCTCCGCATTTGCCGCGCAACCGGTCGTAATGGCGCAGGTCGTCGAAGACCGGGGAAGTTTCCCAAATTTCCGAGAAGGGCGTTTCCTTCACGTTGCCGAGCTGCATGTCGAAATAGCCGCAGGGCTGAACGTCGCCCACGTGGCTGATGAAGGCGAACGTGATGCCGCCCAGGCACCCGCGCGTCATGGCCTCCATGCCGTAGGTCTCGGGCGTGACTTCGCGTCCCTCGCGGGCGGACAGCTGGCGGATTATGCGGTAGTACTGTGGCGCATCGGTGGGCTTGAAGTGCATCGGGCTGGTCTTTTGGCAGTGATATGCCCAGGTCAGCACTTCCTCGTATTCGTCGGGGCTAAGCTCCACGTCCACCAGGTCCTCGCCACGGCCCGTTGGCACGAGCAGGAACGGGTGGAATGCTTCGGCGCCTTCGGACAGCGCCAGCTCGTGCATGTCGTCCACGAGTCGGTGGTTCATCTTCGTTATAGTGGTGTTCACCTGCACGCCCACGCCGTGCGCGCGGAGGTTGCGGATGCCGGCCAGCGCCTCGTCGAAGGCCCCTTCCCGCCCGCGGAAGGCATCTTGCCCGGCCGCATCGGGAAAGTCCAGCGAGACGGAAACGCGCGGAATGCCGTGCGCGGCAATCTGGGCGGCGCACTCGTCGCTGATGAGCGTGCCGTTCGTGCCGATGACCGGGCTCAGGCCCATCTCGTGCGCATAGTCAATGATTTCCCAGATGTCGGGGCGCATAAGGGGCTCGCCGCCGGTAAGGATGAGGATGGGGTCGGTGATGGACGCGATGTCGTCCATCACCGCCTTGCATTCTTCAAGCGACAGCTCGCCCGGATAGGGGTCGCAATGGGCTGCGGCGCGGCAGTGCGCGCAGGCCAAGTTGCAGCTGCGCGTTATCTCCCAGGCGATGATGCGCGGGGCCTTTATGCCCGTGCGTTCCTCGAAGGCCTTCGCCGCGGGTCCCGCGCCGGGGCGTTTGGCCCGTCGGCTGCCGGATGCGTTACCCGGATGCCCGCCGGGGCGCCCGCCCGGATGCCCGCTGGGATGCCCATCCGGATGCCCGGTTGTCGGATGCCCGTCGGAGTGTCCTGCTGATGGGGTCATTACAGCACCCCGATTTCTTCGTCGGTCAGATAGCACGCCGGATCGCTTGCCCACAGGTCGCCCGTGGCCGCTTCGGCGCGAACCCTGAAGTTGCCGCCGCAGATGTCCAGCCACTGGCACCGGGAGCACCGGCCCTTCAGGAAGGGCCGCTTGTCTTTCAGGCGGTACATGAGCTCGCTGGCCTCGGTCGCGCGGCTCACGTCGGTCCAGATTTCGGAAAAGGGCCGCTTGCGCACGTTGCCGAAGCTGAAGTGGCGCCAGAACTGGTCGGCGTGCACTTCGCCATCCCAGCTGATGCAGGCAATGCCGTTGCCGGTGGAATTGCCCTGATTCCATTTCAGCAGCTGCAGCACTTCCTCGGCGCGTTCGGGGTTTTCGCGCAGCAGCTGCAAATAGATGAAGGGGCCGTCCGCATGGTTGTCCACGGTAAGGATTTCCGGGCGTCCGCCCTGGTCGAACCATTCCTGCGTGCGGTCCATGATATGGCGCACCACGGCGCGGGTCTCGTCGTGGTCCAGGTCCATCTGCATCATGTCCGATCCGCGGCCGGTATATACCAGGTGGTAGAAGCAGGCGCGGTTTATGCTGCGTTCGCGCATGATGTCGAACACGTCGTCCACTTCGTGGAAGTTCAGCTTGTTCAAAGTCATGCGCAGGCCCACTTTTATGCCGGCTTCCTGCGCGTTTGCAAGCCCATCCATCGCGCGGGCGAACGAGCCCTGTGCGCCGCGGAAGCGGTCGTGCGTGGCAGGCCCCCCGTCGATGGATACGCCCACGTACGACAGGCCGACTTCGGCGTATTCGCGGGCAAGCTCGGGTGTGATAAGCGTGCCGTTGGTGGACAGCACCACGCGCATGCCGGCGCCTTTGGCATAGCGCATAAGCTCGACCAAGTCGGGGCGGATGCACGGTTCACCGCCGCTGAACAGCAGCACGGGCGACCCAAAAGCGGCCAGGTCGTCGATCATGGCCTTTGCCTCGTCGGTGTCCAGCTGGTCGTAGGTCCGAGCGTCCGACCCTGCATAGCAATGCATGCAGTTCAGGTTGCACGTGCGCGTGCAGTTCCACACCACGACGGGCTTCTTGTCGCGCGAGAATTGCAGCAGGCCGCTTGGCAGCTGCGCCGATCGGCGCTTGTAGCGCAGCACGTCTGAGGGCTCTACCGCCCCACAGTACAGTTTCGATATTCCAATCATCTAGCCGTTCCTTACGCTGGCCGCGGACCCTGCGAAAACGCAGGGGGACAAGGTATCCGCCGGAGACGCCGCCATTGGCCATTCACGTTGCTCATTTAAATCCAAGCGCGATTATCGGCTGACCTTGCGTGGCGGTCAAGGCGAATAATTTGGAAAGCCGAAAAGCCAAGCAAAACTACGTACGATATGGCCGCTTGCAGGCGCGAAAACCGTGGTTTCCAAGCGGTTCGTCAGGGTTGGTCTATCCAGTAGGAGTACAGGCCCTTCGCCTCGTTCAATATGAAGGGAATTTCCCACGAGCGTTGCGAGTTCACGGCCGAATAGGGGTCGTTCATCGTGAGCAGGCCGTTGGCATCGTAGCCGGTGATGACCAGGTAGTGTCCGTCGAACTGGCTGAAATAGCCATGGTCCATGTTGGCCAGTATTATGTGTCCCTGGTCCAGCTCCCAGCGCAGCGCCTCTTCTTCCACGGGAATGCCCGCACATGCCAGCCCCAGGTGTTCCGCGCCGTCGTAGAGGAACATGACGGAAGTGCCCTCTTCCTCGTCGCCGAGTTGTTGGGCCAGCACGCCCATGTCGTAGGGAGAAAGGTTGCGGTTGCCGGTCAGCCCCTGGTACACCATGGCGAAGGCGGTCGGGCCGCATCCCGTCATGCCGAACGCGCTGCCGCTATACAAGACATAGCCCCACCGCGGGTCCCATTGGTACAGGCGGGGAATGCGCCCGCTCGGGTCCGTGGGTTCCGGCGGCGCGCCCTCTGTTTGTCCGCTTGCGCCCGTCTCCTGGGGGAACCGGTCGGGCCAGGCGCGTACGTAGGGGACGGCCTCGGGCTCGTTCGCCGCCAAACGCAGGACCTTCCTCTGCACGACGTCGCCGTCGTTGGCGAAGGCGTCCGGGTGCGCGGCTATCCAGAACAGGTCGCGGTTGGATTGCGCGCCCTCCAGCAGGCGCGCGGCTTCTTCTTCGCCCATGATGCCGGCAAGCAGGCCGGGGTCGGGCATGGCGCCGTCTTCGCTGGCCAAGATGTCGGTTAGCGGCATTTCCGCAATGCCGGCCAGCACGCTTGTGCCGCCCGGGTGCGACGACGCCCCCGAAGAGCCGGAATTCGCCGAAGCGCCGGCCTGGCCAGCCGCATCGGGCTCGCGTGCTGCGCTCGATGCCGCCGGCGCCTCCTGCGTTTCCCGCGCTGCCGCATTGCCGGAAGTTGCCGGGGTTTCGGCTTCGACCGATGCACCCGAGCGGGCTGTCTGGTGCATTTCGGGAAACGAGGGCGTGGACTTCGCGCAGCCCGACAGGCAGGCCAACGCCGCCAGCGCGAGAGCGCAGAGCACATGGATGGCGTGCGTGGGCAGAAGCTTGGTTTGCGCGCGAAAGACGGGCTGCGTGGCGGTCATGGGTCCTCCTCGTGCCCGATTGTACCAAAACGGTGCATCGCGCAAATTGTTCAGTCTCCAGCCCGTCCAGCGGCCTATACTCGGTGTTAGTTACCGCAGCCGCGCCAGAATGGGCGGGGCAACCAGGTTGCCCATCCGTTCTTTCCTCGCCATCGGCGTGGCCGCGAAAGAACCACTTTGCAAACGAGTTCGAATGCCGGGTGCATGCAGGCGAGAAGGGAGAGGCGAATGCCGCTGCCAAAGGGGTGGGAAATCGTAATTATCCTTATCGTCATCCTGATCATCTTCGGGCCGAAGAACCTTCCCAAATTGGGGAAGGCCATCGGCAACACGATGAGCAGCCTGCGCGAGGGCATGAGCGCAGGCAGGAAAGAGAAGCGTGCGGAAGAGCCGGAGGACGGGGCGAGCGTGGACGATGGCGCCGCGGGCGAAGAACCGGTTGCCGCAAGCGTTGTTCCCGAGCTGCAGGAAGCGCAGCAGGCGCCGCCGCCGGCCGCGCCCGAAGAAGAAGCCCCTGCGGCATCCGAGGCTTCCGTCGAGGATTCGGGGGCGTCCGACGACGATGCGGCTGAGCCGAAGAAGGTCAGGCGCGTTGTAAGGAAGAAGCAGGCCGAATAGCCGCGGGGAGGCGCGGGGCTGCGCGTCTCTGCGGGTGCGATTGCCGGAAGGATTGACATGGGCTGTTACGAACGAGAGCAAGAGGCCATAGCTGCAGGAACGGGCAAGCGCGGCGATGCGGCGCGCGCCTATTTCGCCGAACTGGACGCCACGATAAGCGAGGAAGCTTCGTGCCTGACGCATCGTCCCGACTACACCGATACGCTGTTCGCACCCGAACACGACGACATCTACCGCGAGTTCTGCCGCTTCGTCGACCAGCCCGAACCGCGCTACTTCGACACGGTCGAAAATCCCCTGGCCATCGAAGGCTGGACCGCTGCCGAAATCTACCGCACGATGATAGCCTCGAATCCACGCATCGTGGCGCTGGACGCAGGTGCGATTTACGGGACCATGGTGCGTTTGCGCACCCAGCCCGACATTGCCAAGAAGGTGCTGGCCTTCAAGCCCACCTGCTATCAGAACGGCTGCGGCAACACGTACCGTCCCTCCGAATAGGGCGTGCCGGCCGGACCGGATTGCGAATCGCGCCGGCCCGGGGCTCCTGCGGCCGGCGCCGTTCTACAAATCCATGAGCGCGCTGGTCGCGCTGTCGGACGCATCCTGGGCGCCCGAAGCTTCCGCAGCGGCTTGCGCGTCGGTTTCGGCATTGCCGTCGCCGCTTTCGGCGTTGTCGGCTGCAGCCGCCTGGTCGCTTGTTTTGGCAGATGCCGTGTGGTCGCCCAAGGCCGCATGGACCGTGTCCGCGAACGCCGTCACTCCTGCTTCGGTCAGGTTCATGCCGTTCTCCGCCAGGTAGTCGTCGTGGCCTTGCGATGCGCCGAACCAGTCGACAAGCTTCACGTTGTCGGCTCCGTTGGCAAGTTCGGCAAGCAGGTCGTTGTTCGCCGACATCCACATGCCGGCGGTGCGGTTGTTCACGAGCCACACCGTGCGGTCGGTTCCCGCGGCTTCGATAAGCTGGCGCAAGGTATCGCGGTCCAGGATTTCCTCGTTGCCCAGGCAGAGGACCACGTCGTCCCCGACGACCCCCTTGTCCAGGTATGCCTGGAAGGCGTCCTTGGTGGCGTTCAGGCTGCGGCCCTCCGAGCAGTCCACGATGCCGTGCGGGAACAGCTCGGCCAGCTCGTCCACGGCGTCGAGCGCCACGATGTCGCCCATGAACGTAACGTCGTACTTCGTGTTCTCGTCGTCGGGCTGCACGTAGCCGATCGTGTCCACCACGAGGTTCGCGTAGGCATCGCGGCCATCCCAGGTAAGGTGGATGCCGTCTTCCGAGAGCCATTCGTCGTGTCCGGTGGACGCGCCGAACCAGTCGATGAGGTTCGTGTTGCCGTTGGCGTCGACGCATGCCTGAATTGCCTGGTTGTTGGGTTCGCAGCGCTCGTCGGGCACGCGGGTGTTCACGAACCACACGGTGCGGTCGGGGCCGGACATGTCCACTATCTGCTGCAGTTCGTCGGGCTCGGCGTAGCCGTTCGTGCCGAGGCTGAAGATAACCGTGTCGCCGACGATGCCGCGGTCCAGATAGCCTTGGTACGCCTCGATGCCCGCGGCGAACTGGCGGCTGCCCTCGGTGTCTATCAGGCCATGGGGGAACTTCTCGTTCAGCTGCTCGTTGGCGCCCAGAGACACGGAATCGCCGATGAGCACGACGTCGTACACGCCGTCGACGAGCGGTTTCTTCAGCGTTGCGCTCATCACGCGCGTCTCGTTGGGAGCTGCGCCGCCTTCGGACACGGGCGGGACGAACGCGATGCCGAACACGGCCACCGCGGCTATAACGCCGGTAACGGCCACAGCGGGGATATGCGTGCGCACCCAACCGCGGAAGGTCGCCCGCGGCTCGACGCCGGCGCCGGTCGTCGTGGGGTCCGGCGCGCGGAAGGCGCTCAGGCCCCGTTTGCGGATGGGCGTTTCGATAAGTTCGTAGGACACATGGGCCACGAGCACGGTAAGCGCGATTTCCACGAGGTAGATCCACCAGGGAAGCATCGTCGCATTGCGCGGTTGCAGCAGTTCGATTATCGGGTAGTGCCACAAGTACATGCCGTAGCTGCGCTGGCCTATCCACACGAAGGGCTTCAGTTGCGCCACGCGCGCGAACATGCTGCGCGGATGGGCCAGCACGGCGATGACGACCGCCGAAAGCGCGCTGCACAGCACGAGCCCCCCGTAGTACATGAAATCGGAGTAGCCGCTTATGAACACGCACATGGCCACGATGCCCAGAAAAGCGGCGATGCCGGCTATGTCCAGGGCCCTGATGGATGCCGCGGGCACGTTGCGCGTGCCTTCTTCGGTCAGCTGCGCGCCGGGCCAGGCGAACGACAGCCATGCTCCGATGAGCAGCGAAAACGCCCGCGTGTCCGTGCCGTAGTACACGCGCGAGGGGTCGCCTTGCGGCACGTACAGCACGGCCATGGCAACGGCGCTTACGACGGCCAGCACCAGGCAGGCGCGCCGAACGCCCGTCCTGCCCATGCCGGCCTTGAATACGCCGAGCAGGATAATCGGCCAGATTAAGTAGAACTGCTCCTCGATGGCAAGCGACCAGAAATGGGTGAGCGGGCTGGGCGCTCCCACGGCGTCGAAGTAGCTTATGTCGCGCAGGATGTACCACCAGTTCTGGAACCAGAACAGCCCGGGCAGTATGTCCGGGCGCATCTTGGTAAGCAACAGGGGCGAAAATATCGTGAACACGGCAGCCATGACCAGGATAACGGTGAAGATGGCCGGAAACAGGCGCCGGATGCGGCGCAGCCAGAACTGCGGCAGGTTTATCGTGCGGGTGGATTCCCATTCGGCCGTGAGCAGACCGGTAATCAGGTATCCCGATATGACGAAGAACACGGTAACGCCGAGCAGGCCGCCTTGGGCGAACGGCGCGCCCATGTGGTAGAAGATGACCGCGAACACGGCGAAGGCGCGCAGCCCGTCGATGGCGGGAATGTAGCGCTTTGCCACGGC
>DMNP01000212.1:0-334 GCA_003452695.1 Eggerthellaceae bacterium | reverse complement strand
GCGGGCTTTCCGTCCGCCGCCCTGCGCGGGCGGGCCGATGCGCGCATGCCCTGCTCTGTCTGGCGCGTTCGCCCGGCGCGCTTCCTTTCGGAAACCCGAGGCCTGGGCGCGGCAGACGCGGCCTGCCTGCGCGGGTTGTTTCCGTTTTCCCTTGTGCCTGCGGCATGGCGCGCCCGTGGCCGCGCGTTGCCGTCGTGCTCTCTCTGTGCCACCTCTGTCCTTCTTTTCGAATGCGTTCAAATAGTGTACATCACCTGCGCTCATCTAGCGTGAGCGGGTGACGATTTTTCGCTTTCGATTGCAGCTTGGCCGCCGCCCGCGCTCCCGCCAGCCG
>DMNP01000380.1 GCA_003452695.1 Eggerthellaceae bacterium | reverse complement strand
GCGGAGTTCTTGCCGGTCTTCCACTCGGAGTACACGACGCAGTCGCCGTACATGGCAGGAATAACCGCGTAGATCAGGCCGTAGCCAGCCTGGGCGATGGTCATGCAGACCACGACGACCATCATCTGCGTGTACATGAAGCGCGAGATGAGCAGCATCGCGATCATGACGACGAAGGCGGCGATGACGGCGTTCTTCGAGCCCTTCAGGAACTTGGCAGCCGGGCCGCCCAGGTAGGCGCCCACGACGGTGCCGACGTTGGTCGCGAAGATGTAGTTGGCCAGCATGGCCGGGTCGAACGCGACGTAGGTGAAGTAGTACACTGCCGTGCCGCTTACCACGAAGTTGAAGATCCACTTCGCGATGTCGCCAAGCATGAGGAAGATGACGTTCGGATTCTGGGCGATGGAACGGCCGAGGTCGCCAGCGGAGTTGGAGTCCTTGTCGTCCTTCTTGGCAGCCTTCCAGTTGGCGAGCTCTTCCTTGGTGTACTCCTTCTCGTAGCCCTTGGTGATGGCGAAGTGCACGTTGTACAGGGCAGCGAAGCAGCAACCGAACACAAACGCTGCGAACGCATAGTTGAACGAGACGTTCGGATCGGGGTTCTGGTCGCCCAGCAGCGTCGCGCCAAGCATGGCGACGGGCGGGAAGATGTAGGCGAACAAGATCTTCGATGCGTTCGACCACATGCCGCGCGTGGAAGCCAGATGCGCGCGGTCTTCGGGCGTCTTGCCGACAACGGCGATCATCGACACGTTCGCCACGTACGGGAAGTCCCAGCAGCAGTGCGAGGCAACGTAGAAGATGGTGATGCACACCGCGGTGATAATCGGGTTATCGGAGAACTTCCAGTAGTCCAGCGCGAACAGGATGGGCACGACCCACGGCATGATGAACAGCCACGAGCGGTAGCGGCCCCAACGCATGGGCTTGATCGTGTTGATGATGGCGCCCCACAGCCAGCCGACAATTGCGTCGATGACCGATCCCACGGTCGACACGACGCCGGCGAGCGCCGGATCGAGCATCGCGCAGTTGGTCAAGAAGAACACGAAGTAGTAGTTCTCCACCGAGTTCATGATGTTGAACCCGAAGTCGCCAACGCCGTAGAAGAACTTCAGCGGCGTCGAAAGCGGCTTGTAATCGGCGGGCAGCGCAGGTGCGGTAACCTCCTTTCCGGCGGACTCGGCAGTCTTCTCTACTGCCTGCGTGGCTTTGTTTTCGTCACTCATTTTAATCCCCTTTCTTCAATGAGCCGACTTCTAGGCGTTGCGACTCTTGAAGCTGCAAGGGCTCCACCGCATGGAAGCTGGGCAAGTCTGGCTAACCCTTCGATCGACCCGCTTCCAACGGGACTGCAGCACCAAGAATTGCAACTATACCCCTGATTGGTAAGATAGTCGTTACCTTCTAACCACAGCAAGTGCACGAAGTGATATACTTTGCCCAATTGATTGTGCACTGTTGCACATTTTATCGGGCCTTTCGCCGAGACGACCGTAAAGGAGCGCACCGTTGGACCTATCGCTACGTTATATGTACAACAAGACGCTTGCCATCGAACCTGCCGCCGCCATAGTAGACGAATACGTGGCGCCCCTGAGAATCCAGTGGGTGGGAAGCGCATCCACGCGCTTCGCCAGCCACAGCGGCTTTTTGTACTTCGTCACGGATTCGCATGAGGTGCCCTCCCCCGCTCTCGACCCGGCAGACATGTTCGGGTGCGTGGTCGTGGAATCGCTGGCAGAGACGTGCCGCGGCATTCCCCGCATCGTCGTGCCCGACAGCTGCGACTGCGACCGCCTGTTCGATGTGCTGGTGAACGAGATAGAGCGCTACCGCAACTGGCACGACACGATAAGCGGGCTGCTGGTGGCAGACGCGCCCTATCAGGACCTGGTGAACGCCACGGCGGATTTCGTGCCGCGCCCGATGTACATAGCCGATGGCAGCTGGCGCATGATATCGCGCGTGGACTTCGAGATGAACGAGATAAGCGCCACCTGGCATTACCAGATCCTCCACGACGGGCTGTATCCCTATCACATCGTGGATGCCCTGAACCGCACGGGCGACTACCTGCGAATTTCGAACCTGCCCCGGGCGGCGCTGGTCGATTCGGAAGTATACACGATGCGCATCCTGGCAAAGCCCATACGGCACCAGGGAAAGCTGGTCGGCTACTACTTCATGATAGACACCTGGGGCGACCTGGGATATTGCGAGGTTGAAATAGCCCAGGAATTCGGCAACATGATAGCCCCCATGATGGGCGCGCGCGATGCGAAGCAGGGCTACATGACGGGCTTCCAGGACAACTTCATCTTCCACATCCTGGATGGCCAGCTGATGAGCAAGCGCGATATTGCGCTGCAGCTGAAGGCGGAGACGCGCTGGGACGTCGAATCGGATTTCCGCATGGTGACGACGCGCTTCGGTGCGGGCGAATTCGAGAACCACCTGCTTCACATGCGCACGATGGGCATGCTCATGGGCGATTTAGACAGCCATGCCTATTCCTACAAGGACACGGCAGTTGCGCTCTTCCATCATGCCGACGACAAGTTGGAAGAGTTCACGGAACATTTGAAGAATTGCTGCGCTTCGTTGAAGCGCAGCCTGGTGGTCAGCAACCGGTTCAGCGACTTCTCGCAGCTTGCAACGTACTACGAACAGAACATACAAGCGCACGAATACATGGAATCAATCGGGCTGAACAAGCCGGAGGTCATCTCGTGCGAGACCAATTTCTCGCATATGCTGGCAGATTGCTGCAAGGGCGTGCTGCCCAGCTGCTACGAAGCCGACGTGCTCAGCTCCTACGACCGAACGCACCACACCACCTATTGCAGGACGCTGCTGGCCTACCTGCAGCACGAGCGCAACGCCGTGGCAACGGCAAACGCGCTCTACGTGCACCGCAACACCTTGCGCACGCACCTGAACAAGATCGCCGAGATTACCGGCGCCGACTTCAACGATGCGGACATGCGCCTTCACTTGCTTATATCGCTGAACACGATATTGAACGCCAGCGAGACCCTTGCATAGGGGCGCTTCGCTGGGAGCGGCGCTCGCACGCATCGCCACATGAGACAAGCCTCTAACCCGCCCATTACGGCAAATGGCCCGCCGGGATAATCCCAGCGGGCCATTTCGGAAAGAACCGAGCTTTATCTTAGAAGAACTCCGCGATCTTCTCGGCAGCAGCACCGGCGTCGGGCGTGTAGGCGTCCGCACCGATTTCGTCAGCGAATTCTTGGGTGACAGGAGCGCCGCCGACCATGATCTTCACGTTGTCGCGCAGGCCAGCCTCGACGATGGCCTTGATGGTCTCGTCCAGAGCGGGCATCGTGGTGGTCAGCAGAGCGGACAGGCACACGACCTTGCACTCCGGATGACCGTTCAGGTACTCGACGAAAGCCTCGGGGGCAACGTCGACGCCCAGGTCTTCGATTTCGACGCCCTTGCCCTCGATCATCATGCGAACGAGGTTCTTGCCGATGTCGTGCATGTCGCCCTTGACGGTGCCGATAACGGCATGGCCCAGCGGCTCGGTGCCGCCAGCAGCCATCGCGGGCTTCAGGACGTCGGTGCCAGCGGTCATGGCGCGGGCAGCAACCAGCATCTCGGGCACGAAGCACTCACCACGGGAGAAGCGCTCGCCGATGATGCCCATGGCCTCGATCATGGCATCCAGGATAACCTGAGGATCCATGCCCTCGTCCAGAGCCTGCTGTACGAGCGGACCAGTTTCCTTCCTCTTGCCCTTCATTGTCTTTTCGCGAAGATCGTCAAGAATTGCCATGATGCTCCCCTTTCTTGGTTGCCGACTGAGCCACATGGAATTGCTATGGTCATAAAATATCTTTATCACCTTGCTGCGTCAAGCCTTTTTTCGACAATATGCGGCTTTCATAAAACTTTCTTATTACTGTGCACAAAAGGATGGGCCCGCTCGATTGCTTGCGGGCCCATCCCTTTGTTGAACGTTGCATCGAACCGGCTAGCCGATGCGCGCCACGACCGTCCATTCGCGCACGATTTCCATCATGCCCGTGGCGGCGAACACGCTGCGGCCCTCGGTGAGCTTGCAGTCTAGATCGCCGGTGGCACCGCGCCTGCGCGCCTCTGCCTCCGCCTCTTGCGTGGCAAGCTCGCGCGCCTTCGCTATGGCCTCGTCCTGTTCCTCGAACGATTCGAAATGCTCCACTCCGCGCACCTGATAGCTCTGCACCATGCCGTCGGAACCGCGCAGGGGGCTGATGCGCACGATGCGCTCGACCGACACCTGCGATGCGGCCGCGCCCACGGCATTGGCCACCTCGGCGTTTTCGGGCACGACGCAAGGAGCGCCGAGCGCATCGGCCGCCTCCTTCAGGAACACGTGCGTGGGAGCGCCTACGCCCACCAGCGTGGACGCACTGTCGAAGCGCAAGCCGAACGACCCCCCGCCCGGCTGGGAGCGCTGGCGCCACTGCTCATTCATGATGGCCTTCATCTGCGCATCCAGCTCGGTCGTGGCATCGGGCCAGTACCGGTCCTGCGCCAAGGCGCCCACAACCTGGTTGAACAGGCGGAAACGCGCCAAGTCGTATATCTCGTCTGCAAGCGCCATGATAAGGTCGTCGTCTTCGGGGTCTTCGTCCACCCGATAGGACTTCAGGATGCACTGGGCCCCCAAACGCGATGCAGACGTATCGAACTCGGAGAAGTCGCCCTTCAGGTGCATGGCATCGGTCGGGGTCATGCCGCAGCGCATGACGATGCCCTCGTCTTCCAGGCGCTGGGGCTTCAGGCCCAGGATGAACGTGCGCTCGTCGTACATCATGACAGGACCTTCGCGCAGCAGGTCGATGAAGCGCCGCTCGGGATCGCTGAAACGCGACTCGTCGCCCGGGTTGCGCAGCAGGTAGAAAATCTCGTAGCGCGAATGGAAGTCCATGCAGGCAAAGCGGTAGTAGTCGTTCAGCATGCCGACTATTTGGGGCCAGCGGGAAGCCGCGATGCACAGCGGCGTGACACGGCGCGTGCCCAGTTCCAACCTGCTGTTCTTGGTGTAGCGAACCACCGTGTCGCCGCCGAGGGCGATGGTGTCGATCGAAACGCCCGGCACCTGCGTCTTCCATCCGCCGATGCGGATGCCGTCGGTGCGGTTCGGACGGCCCGCATGAACGATGGAAATGTCGGATGTCGTGCCGCCGATGTCGACGACGAGGCTCTCGGGCGCTCCCGCAAGGGCCTGCGCGCCGGTCACCGAAGCGGCCGGGCCGGACAGGATGGTCTCGACGGGGCGCGTGCGTGCCAGCTCTTCGGACATGAGCGTGCCGTCGCTGCGCACGATGGATATGGGAATGGACAGGCCACGCTGCTCGAACACGGTGTCGATGGCATCCAGGAACTCCTGGATAACCGTTACGAGGCGAGCGTTCAGCAATGCCGTGGCACCGCGCCCGACGACGTTGGGCTCGGCGGCGATGGTCGTGGCCTCCACGACCAGCTTGCCGAACCGCTCGCGCAGGAACGCCGCGCCGCTCTTCTCCACGACTGCGCCGTTGTTCAGCGCGTACAGGGCCGCGATTCCAAACGAGTCCGCTTCGTCGAAGAAAGCGGGCTTCGCCTCATACAGCGCCTCCCAGTCGGGAATCTTCACGTTCTTGCCGTCGTAGCTGCCCTCGAATTCTATTGCGATCACGTCGTTGTAGGGAATGCCGAACGTGCCCTGCGCATCCACGCGCCGCAGTATCTCGTCGGTAGCGCCGACTATGATAAGCTTCGCACGGCCGCCCTTCCCCTCTACGCAGGCGTTGGTTGCAAGCGTGGTGGAAAGCGCCGCATGTTCCGCACACGCGAGCGCCTCGTACGGCAAGTTGTCGAGCGCCGTGCCGATGCAGCGCGCCAGGTTGTCCTTGGTCGTAAGCGATTTAGCCGACGCAAGCACCTGCATGGTCTCGGTGTCGACGACCACCGCGTCGGTGAACGTCCCGCCTGTGTCTATTCCCAGCCGTATCATGTTTCCATCCTGCCTTGTTCCCCACCTCGGGCAATCGAGGTTGGCGCAACCCCTTCGCCTCGCCTAGTACAGCACGCAGCCGGAATAGGCTATCTTTTGCGGGCCGTGATTGTAGGCGATGCCCGCCTGCGTGCATACTTCCGACACGACCAAGCCCGCCGCCTCCATCGACACGAGGCGCTTGTCGGGAAAACGGCAGGGCGCATCGGGATAGGTGCATTCCTTGCAAAGCGTGCAGGTACCGGCCGAAAGCGTCATGGTGGAGGCGCTCAGGCCCGCCTCGTCAATCGCCTCGACTAGATTCAGCACGCGCTCCTTCTGCAAATCGCCCGCTTCCTGCATCGCCTCCACATCGAAGTCGTCTTCCATGTCTGCGACCGTCTGCACGACGAGGCAATGGTCGAACTCGCGCATCTGGCGCTGGAAATCCTCGATTTCCCCGCACGCGGGCGGACACGCCCAGCTGTGCTCGTACATCTGGCAGGTGTTGGCAGCGCACATCGCACGCACTTCCTGACGGGCCGTAAGCTCCTTGGCACTGCATGTACCCATGAACTCGAAGCCCTGATCTTTCGCCAGCTGTTCGATTACGCTCATAGTGCACCCTCTTCCTCGCGTTCCCGACAACGTATATGACCGCGCCCACGCAAGACCGCCCGGAGCTATGCGAGGAAACGCCAACGCCCGCACACGCGAAACGTCCCCCGCCTGGTCGCGAAGCTGATGCTACGGGCTTGCCCGCAAACCGCGCTGCCGGGCAACCTTGCAGTGAAGCACTCGCACCGAACCGCCTACGAGACTTCGAACCCCATCATGTCGACATAGAACTTGTTGAACTCGACCGAGGTCGACAACTCCAGGTAATCGCACTTCTGCGCTATCTCCGCTTCGCGGTCGCGCGCCGCGCCCGACACGAGCATCGCCGTGGCGCCTTCGCCCGACGTGTTGCCCACGCTGGATGCGCAGGGAAGCAGCTCTTTGGGGAACAGCCCGATGGCCGCCGCAGATTCGAGGTTCAGGTACGCGCCGAAGCCTCCGGCGATATCCAGCTTGTCGATGTCTTCCACCCGGATGCCGGCCGCATCCATCATGGTGTAGATGCCCGCGCACACGGCGGCCTTGGCAAGCTGCATGCAGCGCACGTCGGCCTGCGTGACATACAGCGAGTGGTCTTCGGTAAGGTAGAACACGTTGCCGTCGTCCTCGCAGCCCACCAGGCTTGCAATCGGCTCATCCAGGTCGTCGGCATCCAGCAGAAGGCCCGTTTCGTCGACGACGCCCAAACGCACCATCGTGGCCACGGCGTCCACGATGCCCGTGCCGCAGATGCCGATGGGGGAAACATCGCCCACCACCTTCACCTGCAGCTTGCCGTCCGCGAATGCCACCTTCGAAATGGCACCGGGAGAAGCAGGCATGCCGAAGTGAATGTTGGCGCCTTCGAACACCGGGCCCGCCGCCGTGGCGCAGCACTTTATGCGCCCGTTGGCGGCAAGCGCCATTTCCCCGTTGGTTCCCAAGTCCATGAACAGCCGCGTGCCGCCCTCGTCGATGCCGCACGCAAGCATGCCGGCCGTGATGTCGCCGCCCACATAACTGGCGATGCACCGGGCGAAATAGCAGGAGCCCAGCCCCTGAATCTCGTGCTCGTCGCCGAACAGGGAAAGCGGCGTGAAGGGATTGAAGCCGATGGTATCGGGCGCAAGCCCCACCGCTATGTGCTGCATGACCGTATTGCCCGCAATCGTCACGCGCACGACCTGGTCTTGCGGGACCTCGGCTATGGCGCACAGCTTCGCCTTCATCTCGCGCAGCGCATCCTGGATGATGTCCGTCATAAGGTCGAGCTTGCCATCGATGCTGGCCGTGATGCGGCTAATGACGTCGCTGCCAAACGCGATTTGCGGGTTGGCGCGACCCACGGTGGCCAAGCGCTCGCCCGTCGCCAAATCGTGCAGGTACGCGACCACGGTGGTGGTGCCGATGTCGACGGAAATCCCATAGCCGGTCACGTTCCCGTCGGGAGGAAACGCTCCCGCCGTGCCCGACTGCACGACGTCCATGGCGCCCGCGCGTTCCACGACCACTTCCATGCCGTCCTTTGCCGGCACCAGACAGGCAAGACGGTAGCTCAGGCCCTCGTCATCGCGAACGAGAACCTGGCAACGGCGGCACTTCCCCGCACCACCGCAGGTGGCGCGAATCTCGATGCGCGCACGCTGCAGCACGTCCAGAACGGTTTCACCCTGGTTTGCCTCGGCTTCGATCCTGCGACCCCCATCGCTTATGAACAGCTTCACAGCACGTATCTCCTTTGCTCCCGATGGTACTGCTTTGAAAAGAACCCCCCGCTTTTTGCTCTAGCAAAAATGTAGCATAAAGCGAAACCCGCACATCACCGCGAACCGCACAAAACGGGTAGCCGCAGCATAATCGGGGCGTTTTCCCTTGCAAGCCAACGGTCAAGGCGGGAAGGTGGATTCGGGCCCGGCCTCGCGTCCAGGGCGCGGCTTGGCGCTTCTGGACGCGAAAGCATTCGTTAATCATCCCCCTAGGAATAAAAAAGCGGCGGACGCTGGGTCCGCCGCAGATGCATTCGCTTTGACTAGTCGCGATTGATGGGGCCGAACAGGTTGTCGCGATAGGCTTCGAGGTACTCCATGCAGAACTCGTCCTCGCCGAGCAGGGCCTCGGTGGCGTGCATGACACCGTTCATGTCGCGGTTCGTCGGGTCCATGACGGCGGCATCCATGCCGGCGGCCATGCACAGGGTCATGAACGGCATGTTGATCATCTTGCGGACCGGCAGGCCGAACGAGATGTTGGACAGGGCGCCCACGACATGGATCGTCGGGTACTCTTCCTTGATGCGCCTCGTGCAATCGCAGATGGTGTCGAGGGCGTCGGGGTTGGCGCCGAGGGTCTCTACGAGCGGATCGATGTACAGGCGGCTCGGGTCGATGTTGAATTCCTTGGCGCGGGCCATGATGTCATGGAACACCTTGATCCGTCCGTCGGCGTCGGCCGGGATGCCCGTGTCGTCGGAGAGAAGAGCAACGCAGCCCCACTTGGTATCGGCGATCTTCGGGAACACGATATCGATCTTGTCGCCCTCGCCCGAAACGGAATTGATCAGGCCCACGCGGTCGCCGCAGAACTTCATGGCGTCGACGCACACCTGCGGGTCAGGCGAGTCGACGGCGATCGGCAGGTCGGTCTCTTCCATGATCAGGCCGATGAGCCATTCCATCGTCTCGAGCTCGTCCACGTTCACCGAAGCGCAGCAGTCGATGTAGGTCGAACCGTACTGATCCTGGATGCGAGCCATCTCGCGAATGTACTCCTCGTCCCTCGCAGCAATGGCAGCGCCGCATTTGGGGATGGATCCGTTGATCTTCTCGCCGATGATAATCACGTTGTTCCTCCTTGAATCCTGTTCGGTTTCGTGGCAGGTAAAGCCACGGCATCACTTTACGGCCTTTTTCCCATCGTATAAAGGTTTTTTATCCCCGTCCTTCAACAATCGTCATTATGCACAAGGAAACTTCACAACCAGCAGCGGCGCGATTAATCACGTTGGCCGTTCGGGAAATAATTTCTGCCGCTCGCCATAACCTCAAAGCGCCTTCGGGCGTTCGCCGGCCAACCGGGCCAACTGCTCGTAGTGCGCCATAACGTGGTCCACGCCGCTTTCGCCCCGATGCGGCAGGTTGCAGTTCACGCACGTCTTCCTGCCACGCTTGGTATAGCTGAAGTTGCCGCCACAATCGGGCCCCAGGGCATATAGCGGGCAATAGCACAGCAGACAGTTGAACTCGCCTTCGTCCACGCCCTCGTGGCAGGGAAAGTACTCGCAGTCGCGGTTGGCGAAGAAGCGCGCGCTGTTCGGGTGCTGCGCGCCCGGCTCGGATGCGTCGTGCACGCCGAATTCGCCTTCCCGGGCCTCCGGTGCCGCCCCGTGCCTCTCGTCGGTCATGGCAATCCCACCACCTTCGCCGCGACCATCAGGGTCGCGAGCATCGCAATTTCGGCCACCTGCAGGAAAAATCCTGCAAGGTCGCCGCTCATCCCACCGAACTGCCTGTTCGCGAACGGCAGCAACAACACCGCACATGCCAGGCCCACCAGAAGCATGGCGGCCGCGACGGGCGCGCACGCCCACACCATGGCAGCACCGGCCGCGACGAATTCCACGGCAAGCACCGCGGGCACGAGCATGCCCTTTCCCGACTCGTGAAACATCGAAAGCATGCCGCGGCCAGCGCTCGTCGGGTACACGACCGTCGCGATGCCGCTCAGGCACCGGCTGGCCACATGCATGCCTCCCACGAGCACGGCAACCTGCCAGCACGGGGGCACTTCGCTGCCGATGGCGGCGTATGCCACGAAATAGGCGGCCACGCCGATGGCCGCGAAGGCCCCGGTGTGCGGGTCCTTCAGGATTTCGCGCTTGCGCTCGGAGGGCGCGTTGCTGGCCTGTGCATCCACCACATCGCAGAAGCCGTCCAGGTGAATGCCGCCTGTAACGGCAAGCGGCACGAGCAGCAGGCCGGCGCCGTACAGCACGCCGCCCACGCCCGCAGCAATGCAGATGGCGGTCCACGCGCCCACGAGCAAGCCGACCGCCAA
>DMNP01000320.1:15900-16739 GCA_003452695.1 Eggerthellaceae bacterium | reverse complement strand
CCTCGCAGGCAGCCCTGGCCGCGTCCTCGGCAGCCTTCTGGGCCGCGGCATCGGCCTCGGCCGCCGCCGCGGCAGCTTCGGCCTTGGCTACGGCGTCCTGCACGTCCGCGAACGTCTGCGCCATGGCAGCGGGGACCTGGGCCTTCTGGGCGTCGGTCAGCGCGTTGTACTTAGCCACGGCGGCCTTGGCCGCTGCCAGCGCCTCTTCGTCGCCCGCAGCCGTCTTGGCCGTGTCGACCGCTTCGAGCGCCGCCTTCGCGTCGGCGATTGCCGCCGCGTCTTGCTGCATCTGCTCGGTCGGGTTAATCGTCAGCGTGCCGGGCACGATGGTAACGTCGTAGTTGTCCGCAACGTACGTGCCGTTGTTCAGGATTACCACATCGGTCGCGTTCACGGCGTAGTCGCCTGCATCTTCGCCCGCCTCGCGGACCACCTTGGCGGTTGCCTGGTCAGAGCCCTGCAGGCCTTCCACCGTGTATCCGAGTTCCGGATCGTCCGCGCCGTAGTCCTTGGTGGCGCTTTCGACCGTCACGGTGGCCGTGGCCTTCAGAATCTGGAATTCCACGGGCATGATGCCCTGGTAGTTGCCGATGCCCTCGATCGTCGCCGTGGCCGTGCCGGCATTGGTATTGTTCGCGTAGGCAACCGTGAAATCGGTGTCTTGCACGAGCTGCTTGCCGCCAAGCTCGACGGTCACGGCAGGCTCGAGCGCCGAACCCGTGTACGTTGCAGCCTCCATCGAAACGTTCGCGTCGTTAATGGGCGCGCGCTCGACCGCGGTGAACTTGGCCTCGCCCAGCGTGCCGTAGTAGCCGCCGGTGCCCGAGATAACGGCGGTG
>DMNP01000320.1:0-15839 GCA_003452695.1 Eggerthellaceae bacterium | reverse complement strand
CCGCCGCGACGACCGCGTCCACGACCTTGCCGTTGGCGTCCACAATCTGCACCACGTAGTCCACGTTCTCGACCAGCTCGGTGCCGTTGGCGTCCTTAATCGTAACCGCCGGACGCGCGCCGGTGCCGTCGCCCGTAACGGGCACGTCGGCGATGCGGCCGTCTTCAAGGCCCTCGATCGTCGCGCCCTCGATGGAAGCCGGGCGAATCTGGAAGCTGGCGGTCAGCGTGCCGACATAGGCGCCGGTGCCGGTAACGGTAACGGTCGCCGTGCCCGGTGCCTCGTTGTTCTCGTAGGCCACCGTGTAGTCCGTGCCGGGCGTCAGGACGGTCTCGCCCGCGGCCACCGTGAACTCGGGCTCGGCCGCAGCGCCGGCATAGGTCACGTCGTCGATGGCGCTTATGGCGAAGCCGGCCTCCTGCAGGTCGGTCGGTGCCAGGTACTCCCACTGCAGCATCGGGTAGCCGCCCGGGTTGAACTTGTAGGCGTCGCCCAGGTCGGCCACGAACTCGGCCGACTTCATGTATTCCTCGGACTTGGTCACGGGGTTTCCGCGCGATCCGTCCTTCACCGCCGTGCCTTCCAGGAAGTAGTTGTTCGTGCAAGAGCTGTCGGTGGATGCGCTCGACGACACGGCGTAGATGTTGGTGTTGTCGTTATCGCATGCCGCATAGCAGTTCTTCACGATCGTGCTGTTTTGGCCGGCGCTTACGAACAGCGCCTCGTACGAGTAGCCTTGCCAGCTCTCCGAGCCCTTCAGGTTCGTGTGCGCCACCATGTAGCAGCTGTCAATCAGGCAGTTGCTGGCATATCCCGCAAAAGCCGCTACGTATTGCGCCATGCCGGGCACGTTGATGACTATGTTGCCCTTTATATAGCACCCGACAAAATCCGTGTAACTGGCGGACGAGCAGAACGCACCGGCGTAATTCAGGCTGCCGGATGTTGGACGCACGAAATCGATATCCAGGCCGACGTTCTTCACGCTTATCCTGCCGTTGCTGTTGCCATTCGAGCTGGCGATGAGCGCGGCGCTGTAGATGTTGCGTATGCTCAGATTGCCCTTCAGCACGAAGTTCTGGATAGTCGCTCCGTACGCCACGCGACCGAACAGCGAACCGTAATGACTACTGTTGTTGTCCGGCGCAGCGGTGAAGGAATTGAACCCGCTTATCGTATGGCCCTTGCCATCGAACGTGCCGCCGAACTGAACCGCGCCGTTGCTGCGGGAATCGCCGATGGGAATCCACTCGCTCGTGCCGTCCAGGTAGGCCGACAGGTCGATGTCGTTTTCGAGCGCGGCGACCTTGCCCTGGAACGTGTTGCCGGAGTTAACGGCATCGCGGAAGGCCATAAGGTCCTCGGCCGTGCGGATGACTATGTCGGCGTTCACCACGACGAGCGCACAATCGCTGGCGACGCTTGCCGTCTTCGCGCCTTCATACGTGTTGGTGGCAACGCAGTAGTAGTAGGTGTTGGAGTACTTGTCGGTTACAGGCACCATGTTGGTACCCGTCGCGCCCACGACGAGCGCGTCGGCGCTGGGGTCTGCCACGCCGGTGTTGTTTGAGTACCACTGGTACGACAGCTCGCCCGCGCCCGCGCCGGAGACGACGGCCTCCACGCTCAGCGCGGCAGCCGTATCGCCCACGTCGTAGGACGCGCCCTGCGGCTGGGCCAGGAACTGCGGCGTGGCCGGTTCGGTCTGGCTGGTCACCGCATAGGTTACGGTCTCGGAGTTCACCGTGTTCGCGGTTTCGCCGTCGGTGTAGGTAACGGCGCAGTAGTAAGCCGTCTGCCCCACCTGGTCGGTGGCTGCGGGCGCATAGGATGCGCTCGTGGCGTTGGATACGGCCTGGCCGTCGGCGTACCACTGATAGCTAAGCGCTTCGGCGTTTCCGCCCTCGGGGGCCTCTGCAACCACCGTCATGGCAACCGGGTCATCGCCGACCATTATGGCAACGTTGCTCGGCTGGGAAACGATGGTCGGCATGCCGGCATCGGCCTCCCATTTCAGCACCGGATAGGTGTTGCCGGGCTTGAACGCGCCGCCCAGCTCGTCGGCGAACGCCGCATCCTTCATGGATGCATCGTCGCGCTCGACCAGGTTAATCGTTGCGCTCGAGCCCTGGGGCGTGCCCGTGCCAGACAGATAGAAGCCCTGCAGCACGCAGCCATCTGCCTGGTTGTAGTTGGCTGCAATGGCCCCGCCCACGTTGCTTTCGCCGACATGGGTTGCACCGGCGTTGTAGGAATTCGTCATCGAGCCCTTGTACGCGAAGTCGCCCACGATGCCGCCGACGTTCGACGATGCAACCGTAAGCTCGCCCGTGTTGCGGCAGCTGTCGATTGTGGTCGGAACGCCCCAGCCCGTGCCGCCGGTAATGCCGCCGACAAACTGGTTGGCGCTGACAGCCGCCGTGTTGGCGCACCCGACGATGTTCACGCTGTCGGACGACGAATTGCCGCCCGCATAGCCGACAACGCCTGCGGCATAGTTGCCCGACGCTTCGACCGTGGCTTCGTTGCGCACGTTGCGGAAGCTTGCGCCATAGCCGTAGCCCGCCACGCCGCCGACATAGCCGGCGCCCTTCACGGAACCGGTAACCACCAGGTTGCGGACCTCGCCGCCCTGGATATAGCCCACCAGGCCCTGATAGCTATCGGCAGAATCTATGTACAAATTGGACACGCGGTGCCCGTTGCCTTCGATCGAGCCCTTGAACGGGTTGCTCTGCGAAGCGCCGATGGGCACCCAGTTGCCCTTATCGGCACCGCACACGTCCGCAAGGTCGATGTCGGCTGTAAGCTCCACGTCCACGCCTTCAAGCGCGTTGCCGGCCGCAACGGCGCGGGAAAGCGCCAGCAGGTCGGCTGCCGTGGACACCTGGAAGCCCGAAACCTTCACGCATGCGGCGTCGGAAGTTGCCGTGGCCGTCTCGTAGGTCTCGAACGTGTCGGTTACCACGCAATAGTAGTACTTCGTGCCCGCTTTGTCCGTCGGCGGCACGAAACTGGCCTCGGTGGCGCCGGCAATTGCCGTGCCGTCCTGGTTGCTGGCAACGTCGGAGACGAACCACTGGTACGTAAGCTCGCCCGCGCCGGGGTCGGCAACGCTTGCCTGCACGGCCAGCGCCTGCGCTGCATCGTTTTGCGCATATGCCGCATCGGCAGGCTGCGCCGTAATGCTCGGAACGGCTGCGGCGGTGCCGCTCGTCGTGGTGAAGTCCACGACCTGGCTTACCGCAGTGGTCTTCGTGCCCACGCTGCCGGGATACGTGTTGGTAACGACGCAGTAGTAGTACGCCGTGCCCAGCGTTTCGGTGGAAGGCTCGTATGCTGCGCCTTCCGCGCTATCGGCGGTCACAGCGGTGCCGCCCGACGCGATGGGCGCATTGGCCTTGAACCACTGGTAGCTCAGCGTGCCCTTGGCACCGGGCTTGTCGCCCGTGGGAAGCTGGGCTTCCACGCTCAGGGCCTCGGGCTTGGCGTTCTGCACCGCATGGCCGCCGGCAACGGGTTGGACCGTTATCGTCGGCAGGCCCAGGTCGGATTGCCAGACGAGCGCCGGATAGATGTCGCCCTCCTTGAAGGCAGAGCCCATGGCTGCTGCGAAGCTGGCGTCCTTCATGGCCCCGTCCGTGGCGGACACGACGCCTGCATTGGCGCCGTCCTCGCGGCCGACCGCGCCTTGCGGAGCCTGGTCCTCGAGATACGCCGTGTTCACGAGGCGCACGCTGCCGGAGCTTTGCGCCAAGCCGCCCAGGATGCCGCCGATGTCAGTCTGCGTTTCGGGATAGCCCGTTATCTTGCCCGTGCTGTAGCAGTTCGTTATGGACGTTCCGTTGCCGGAATAGTGCGTGCCGACGATGCCGCCCGCATAGGCACCCGAAACATCGCCCGTGTTGTAGCAGTCCACAACGCTTACCATGTTCTGGGTCTGGCCGACGATGCCGCCGACGCCGTAGTAATAGGCGTTGGCGTTGCCCGCCCACGTGCTGCCGTCCTGGATCGTCGCCGCATTGTAGCAGTTCTTGATAACGGGCCCGGAGTTGGAATCGCCCATTGCGCTGGCGACGATGCCGCCGACGCGATGCTGGCTCTGGCTTTGCCCGACGGCCGCGCTAATGGCAATCTCGTTGCCCACGTTCTCGATAACGGTGCCGGTGCGCGCCTCGGCCACGATGCCGGCAATCTGCTGGTTGCTGGTCGTCGTTATGCTGCCGTCGACCACGAAGTTCTTGATAGTGGCTCCCTGGGTATACCTGAACAGGGCCACGTAGGTGCTCGAACCGTTGTAGTACAGATTCGAGATGCGATGCCCCTGGCCGTCGAAGCTGCCGTTGAACCAGCTGTTGCCAATCGTTACCCAGTTGCCCTTTTCGGGGCCGCAGATGCTGGAAAGGTCGATGTCGTCGTTCAGCACGACGTAGTGGCCCTGGTAGTTCTTGCCGGAGTTCACGTCGTCGACGAACGCCTTGAAGTCGGCTGCGTCGTTAATCTCGTGCCCCTTTATGGTCACGTCGGCGGCCTCGGAAAGGACGGTGGCCACCTTGTCGGCACGCGCACCGTGCTCGATGGTGTTGGTAACCGCGCAGTACACCTTGTAGTCGCCCGGCTTCATGGCCGTGTTCAGGTCCAGCGAGGCCTGCGTCGCGTTTGCGAGCGCCGTGTCGCCGGCCGGGTCCAGCTCGCCGTCGTCGCTGGCATACCACTGGTAGCTCAGCTCGCCTGCGCCTGCGGCGGCCGGGTCCTCGAACGACGCGGCAACGCTCATGGGTGCGGCAGCCTCGCCGTTCACGTAGGTGCCGCCCACCACGTTGGACTGCACGACGGGCTGCGCCGCTTCGACGTCGGAGACGATGGTCACCTTCGCCAGGTCGCTTACGATGGTCGCGGTCTGCGTGGAGGTCGGGTAGTCGGCCTTGAACGTGTTCGTTACCACGCAATAGTAGTAGTAGATGTCGGGGCTGATGTTCGTGCCCGGCGTGTAGGTGGCCTCGGTGGCGCGGGACACGGGCGTGTCGACGTCCGGATTGGCCGTGCCGGTGGTGTTGTAGTACCACTGGTAGCTCAGGCTGGCATGGCCGTCCTTCTGATCGTTCAGACCGCCGACCACATCGGCCGGCAGCAGCGGATGCTGCGCGCTCACGGCCAATTCAGCGGCCGTATCGCCCTGCTGGTACACCACATCGCCCTGGGGCTGTGCGGTAATCGTGGGCGTGGCTGCTGCCGTCGACCACGTGCGCGCCTTCACCACGTTGGATTTCGTCGTGGCCACCTTGCCATCGACGGTGCCGCCTTCCAGCGTGTTGGTAACGATGCAGTAGTAGTACACCGTGCCCACCACTGCGATGTAGGGCTGGTAGGTGTCCGTCGTGGCGTTCGCAATCGCCCGGCCCGTGGCGTTGCGATAGTCCTCGATGGTCTTGGCCGCATACCACTGATAGCTAATCTCGCCGATGGTCGGGTCGTTTTCGGGCATGTAGACGCTCACCTTCAGCGGCGGGTCCGCCTTTATGTTGGTGTTGGTCTGCTGCTGATACCATGTCGTGGTCGGCTGCTGGGTCAGATACGGCTCGGAAGCATCCAGCGTGGACACGATGTGCATGCTCACGTTGCGCGACTTCGTCGTGGCCGTCTTGCCGCCGTCGAAGGTGTTGGTAACTTCGCACCAAACCTTGTAGTAGTCGGGGTCGATGTTGGTCGGAGGCGTGGCGGTGGCACTGTTGTCGCCGAACGCGACGGGATCGCCCTTCGCGCCCTGGTAGTACCACTGGTAACTGAGCGTGCCGTCGTGCCCGCGCAGGCCTTCGATCGGCAGCTGCGCCGTAACGGAAAGCTCGCTGGACGCTTCGCCCTGCACGATGTCGCCCAGGCCCTCGGTGGTCTGGCTCATGATGTCGGGATAGCCCGCGCCGGTTTCGAAGGCGAGCATCGGGTACGCGCCGGCCTTCTTGAAGGATGCGCCCATGCGCTCTGCGAATTCGTCGGAAGCCATGGTTTCGGCGGACACGTATTCGCCGCGCGGGTCGCGCCCGTTCTCGGGAATGGGCAGCCCGCCTTCCACGACCCAGATGTTGCCCGAATAATCGGGGGAGATGTTGGCCTTGCGCGCAAGCGCGTTGGCGTTCACGGTGGCCGACCCCTCGTTGTAGACCATGCCGTAGTCGAAGCAGTTGGTCAGCTGGTAGCAGCTGTCGCCAGCCGCAATGCCGCCGACCGTCACGCGACCGGTAACGCTGTCGTCGATGTAGAAGCTGCCCGCGTTGTAGCAGTCGATGAAGCGAGCGCTGTTCGCCATGCCGACGATGCCGCTGACTTCAAGATAGTTGCTATTGGCATCGACAACGGTGATGTTGCCATGGTTCGCTACCCGCGTGAAGCGGCTGGACGGAGAGGATGGCCACTGCGTATCGCTCAAGTATGCGCTCGTCGGCTTGGCAACGAGCCCTGCGCCCACATTGCTCGTGGTTATATTGGCGTAGTTCACGCAGTCTTCTATCTTCACCTGGCCAAGATACATGCCCGCCATACCGGCAACGGTGGCGGTAGGCCCGCCCACCACTTGGCCATCGACCGAGACGTTCTGGATGGTCAGCTGGGCGTTCTCGTTTTCGTTGGAGTTATAGCCCATGCCGACGCCGAGCAGCATCGCGCCAGTCCTATGGGAATCACCGTTAATCTGCATGCCCGTGGCAGGGTTCGCCGTAACGCTGCCTGCAATCGAGACGTTCTTTATGGTCGCATTTATAGCACCGGGGAACAGGCCGGTAACGGCCTTGTCAGACACGATATTCAGGCCGGAAATGGTGTGCCCTTGGCCGTCGAACGTGCCCTTGAACACATATCCGCCATCGTTCTCGAGCCACGGATTGCCATTATAGCGCAAGTAGCCAAGCTCGGTAACCGTCGGCATCTCCCAATCCTGGGTTGCCTCGTCGGTGGAAAGGTCGATGTCGTTGTTCAGCACGACGATGCCGCCCGCATAGCTGTTCGTGGCCATGCTGTCCACGAACGCACGCAGATCGGCTGGAGTGTTAATAACATAGTCGGGGTTCACCGTAATGGCTGCCACGTTGCTCTTGGCGGTTGCAACGGCAATGCCCTCCACCATGTTGTACACCTCCACGTAGTAATACGTGGTTCCGGCAATGGACTGCAGCGGCTTGAAGCTCGCCTGCGTGGCATCGGCTATGGCCGTGCCGCCTTCGGTGGAGTTCTCGGTGTTCATGAACCACTGATAGGCCAGCTGGCCCTTCGTTCCCTGGTCGTCGTCGGCGAAGCTCGCCTCAATCGTCAGGTCGGCCACTTCGCCGGTCGTCGTGCACGTTGCGTCTTGCATGCCGCTCTGGTCCAGCACGGGCATCGCGGCTTCCTCGACCACCACGACCGTGGCCACGGCAGACGTTACCGTGCGCTGCACGGCGGTTTCGCCGTCGTTGAAGCTGTTCGTAACGACGCAGCGGTAGTAGGTTACGCCTTCGGTCTGCGGCGGAATATACGAAGCCTGCGTTGCACCGGCGATGTCGGCGAACGTCTGGTTATCGGAGCTGCTCTGCCACTGATAGGAAAGCGTGCCGTCTCCACCGATTGCAGTGGGCGCCGGCTTTTCGGCTTCCACCGTCAGAGCGCCGAGCTCCTCCGGCAGCGGGGCCAGGTAGGAAGCCCCCTGCGGGTGGGTCTTAATGATCGGCGCACCAGGGCCGATTTGCCAGACCAGCTTCGGATACGAGCCCTCGACGTACGCGAATGCATCACCGAGCAGGCCAGGCATCTCCGCCGCCTGCAGTTCTTCGGACGTCTTGGCAGTGCCGCCCAGAATTCCCGCATTCGTGGTGTTCAGGTAGTAGCAGTTCACAGGGGCATCGACATCGTTAGAAATGATGCCCGCCTGACTCAGATTTCCTGCAGCTGCCGAGAAATTGGCCACGGCGTAGCAGTTCTCGATAACATCGGCCGACATCGTAATGCCATAGAGCTGATTTGCCCTGGCACCGGTGAACCCGTTGCTGATGTCGCCGATATGGTAGCAGTTGCGGATTACCGATGCGCCGCTGTAGCAGATGCCAGCATTGAACCCGTTGAAGGAGCCGTAGCCGTTGAAATTCACGCCCACGATATTGCCAATGCTGTAGCAGTTCTCGATAACGGCGCCGTTTGCCGTATTCGCAATGGCGCCATAGTAGTTGTTCACCGTTGCATCAAGCTCGACGCCGATGTTGCGGAACGTTACGTGCTCGCCCTCCTGGGCATCCTGGAGGCGGACGGAACAGGTCACGCCGCCGACGCTGGAATGGCACGATATCTCGCCAGTCAAGACGAAGTTCTCTATGGTAACCGGCGCGGTTATTTCGTAGAACAAGCCATAGTAATCTGTCGAGTAGATGTTATCGATGCGATGGCCGCCACCGTTGAAGTTGCCCCTGAATTCGCCGATGCCGTTCCATTCGCGGGGCTCTTCGCCTTCCCCGACGCCCTCTTGCATGTCGATGTCGTTGGCAAGCAGGATGTCGACGCCCTCGAACGTTACGTAATCGTTGTTCGACATATCGGAAAGCTTGTACATGTCCTCGGCCGTGCGAACGATGTATTCGTTCGATACGGTAACTTTGGCAACCCTGCTGGTGGTGCTCTTCGTCTTCAGCATTTCGAATGTGTTCGTGACCACGCAGTAGTAGTACTTCGTGCCGGCGGCATCGACGTTCGGCGTATAGCTCGTGCCCGTGGCATCGTCGATCCGTATGTCGTTTTCGGGATCGGCCACTTCGTCGTCGCTCTGGTACCACTGGTACGACAAGGTACCCGCACCAGCGCCTTCAACCGACGCGTCTACGACAAGCGCCTCGGGAACGGCCCCGAAACCGTATTCGGCCGACGCGGGAGTGCTCTCGTTAATAACGGGCGCTGCAACGTCATTGCCGCTATACACCGGGAATGCGGCGGGCATGCTTGCAAGCGACGCCCCCGACCCCGCCGAATTGGTAACCTCGCAATAGTAGTAATTCGACGAGCTGGCCGAAGTGGGCACTGCATAGCTTGCGCTCGTCGCGCCTTCGATCGGCGTGCCGCCGACGATGGAGTTAACGCTGTTGCTGTACCACTGATAGCTGAAAGACCCGTAGCCGGAGAAGCCGTCCACGGCGGTCGCGGCGACCGTCATGGGCTCGGACGCGCCTCCGATGTCCGCCGAGCCTTCCGCAGGATGGGCAGTGAACAACGGAAGGCCGAACGCACCGAGCTCCCACAGGAACTTGGGCGAAACTCCACCGTACACGAACGATTCACCCAGGGCATCCAAAGCCTCTTGCCCGGCAAGCCATTCTGCAGTTACCTCGGTCGAAGGCGCCGGCAGATCCACGCTGCCATCCAGCCATTCGGGACGATACACCTTGTTGATGTCGAAGCTTCCCTTCAGGTAGTACATGTTCTCGGTCGTGCGGGAATCGGTGCCGAAACCGATGACCGGACCGTTCGAGTTGGAGCGCGGGATATCGAGGACGCCTGCGTTGTACAGGTTCCGATAGATGTTGCCGGTGCTGCCTTCAACGCTGCCTATAACGCCAGCGATGCTCGATGCGCTATTGGCCTGCACCGTTACGGAGCCGGTGTTGTACAGGTCCTCCGCAAGGACTCTCTGCCCCGACCCCAAAACGCCAGCGATGCTCTGCGCCCAGCTGCTGCCGCCGTAGGATATGGCCCCTTCGTTGCTGCATTTGCGGACAACGTTGCGGCCGGAGCCGACATTCGCGCCTGCAACGCCGCCTGCAACGCCACCAACGCCGCCGGGCCCCGTAACGGTCGCACGGTTGTGCAGATTCTCCAGCACAACGCCCGAGCCATTCGCAGTTGCGACGATACCGGCGACGCTGTTCGCAGTCGAATGTACAAAGCCCTCGACAATGAGGTTCTTCACCGACGCGCTTCCCGCCAAATAGCCGAACAAGGCCTGCTGCTGGGTGGTTGCTTCGTTAATGTACAAACCCGAAACGGTGTGATATTGGCCGTCGAACGTGCCGCTGAACGGACGCTGCGGATTCGGATACACGTAATTGCCGATGGGCGTCCAGTTGCCCTTCTCGGGTCCGCAGACGCTGCTCAGGTCGATGTCGTTGGCCAGATACACCGTGATACCGTTGTACGACACGCCCGAGTTCACCGCGGTGGCAAAGCCCAGCATCTCCTCGGCCGTGCGTATGGTGAAGCTGTCGCGCGTGGTAACGGCAACGGGGTCGGTCGTGGCATAGGCATAGCTTGCGCCCTGATAGGTGTTGGTAACCTGGCAATAGTAGTACACGGTGCCTGGATTGCTGGTGGGAGGCAGGAACGTGTCGTTCACCTCGCCTGCGATGGGCGTGCCGCCCGTGTTCGCGTTCGTTGCGTTGCTGTACCACTGATAGCTTACGGCGTCCAGGTCGCTCAGGTTCGACACCGTGGCCTTCAGCGCGGTCGCCTGTGCATAGTAGTCGTATTCGCCGCCCGCGCTTATGCTTACCTGCGGTGCCGCTGCAATGCTTTCGGCCACGTATATGCGCACGATATCGCTTATGGCCTGCGCCTGCTTGCCGTCGAAGGTATTGGTGACGATTGCGTAGTACCACTTCTCGCCGATTTCGGCCGTAGACGGCGTATAGGTTGCTGCCGTGCCGTCCTCGATGGCCTCGCCCGCCGCGTAGTCGGCGCTGTCGGCGACGTACCACTGGAAGCTGTGCTCGCCTTCCGTGCCGGCAATGTCGTCGCGGCCTTCGACCTCTTGCGGGAATTCGGCTTCGACCTTCAGCGCGGTTGCAGTCGAATTCTGCACGTAGTCGGCAGCCATGGGCTCTGCCGTAATGGTGGGAGCGCCGCTCTTGCCTTCCCAAGCAGGGGTGGGATACGAGTCGGGCGTATGGGCGAACACGCCGCCGACCTGCTTCGCGAACTGCGGTGAGCGCATGGTCGCTTCATCGACCGGCGTAGCATACGACACGCTGTCCGAACCGGAATTCAGGTAGTAGTTGTTCTCGTATACGCGCGTCGAAGCGGGCGTGCCGTTGCCGACGATGGCCGGACGCTGGTTGCCGTTGGAATCGCGAATCGTGCCCACGTTGAAGCAGTCGCGCACGATCTTCATGGCGCCGTTCTGGCTGTCGTAGATGGTGCCCACGATGCCACCGATCTGAGCGTAGCCACCTTCGATGTTGCCGAAGTTGGCGCAGTTCTCGATCGTGTAGTTATAGGGGTTCTGGTTCTGGCCGAGAACGCCGACAATGCCGCCGTAGTTGTAGTTGTTGTACGCCGGGGTGATGTCGCCGTAGTTCACGCAGCCTTCGATGGTCAGCGACCCCACTGCCGCCATGCCGACGATGCCGCCCAAGTTGCTCTGGCCGGTAACATCCACATAGTTGGCGCAGTTCCGAATGGTGGCCGTCTTCAGATCCGAACCGCTGGCATACACGTACCCGGCAATGCCGCCACGATATTGGGCGCCGTTGCCGCGCATCTCGCCCGTTACGGTAAGGTTCTCGATTGTTGCGCCGAACCTGCTGGTAACGCCGATGCAGCCGAACAGGCCCGAATAGCCGCTCGTACTGTTAATGTAGAGGTTGCTGACCGTATGGCCCTGGCCGTCGAAGTGGCCCGCGAAGAAGCAGTACTGCGAGTTGCCGATGGGCACCCAGTTGGCATCGTTTTGCGGAGATCCATCCACCTCGCCACATGCGGGAGACAGGTCGATGTCTTTCGTCAGGACGAAGTACTCGCCCTCGAAGTTGAAGTAGTCGCTGGTGCCGTCGTAGCCGTGGTTTTTCGCAGCCATTTCCTGCAGGTCTTCCACGGTCGAGATACGCCACGGATCTTCCTCCGTGCCCGAACCGCCTGAATAGGGTCCTTCGTATTCCGGGTCGGATTGAGCGCCCAGGTTCATAAGCGAGGCCCGAGCGGGCTGCCCCGCTTGCGCCTGGCTTTCCGCCGAGGCGGCCTGGGTGGTTGAATCCCCTTGCGCATCTTGGCCAGATTGCTGGCCGTCTGCCGATGCGCCATCGCCGGTGCCCTTGTTGGGATTCACCTGCGAGGAATCTACGGCTTGAAGGTCACCTCCCCCCGTCGACACAACGGCAAGAGCATTGGCAGGCATTGCGAGGGTGAACGCCAGCACCGCAGAGAACACTACGCTGGCTACCTTCTTGGCCTGAGCCCGTCTCCTTCTGCCCATCGATTCCTCCTTTCCCCTTGGTCCTTGCGGCGAACGCCCGAAGCCGTCCGCCCCTACCGCCAGATGACAAGGGGGCAGGTCGTTCGCCTTGGGCTGCGGCAGCCCGCAACACCCGCCGGCCGGACGGCCCGCTTGGCAAACGAGCTGTCCCCTTGTCATCCCGCAAACGCGAAAACGGCCGCAGCCATCGGGCAGATTGTGTTTCTGCCCGGTGACTGCGGCCGTTTTTCCGCATGTCCACTGTTTTATCGCCCGTTGCATGCACCTGTGCCGGAAAGGCCCGCGCCTGCGGGGCCCTGCCACGCTGCGTGCGTGAAACGCTGCGCCCGATGGCTTTGGCTGCACGTATGCCGCGCTGGTTTCGCCATCGCTTCCGCCGACCGCACTCGCCAGTGCCGCATCGACGTCTTCGCTTCTCGTAGGTCTTCTGGCTCGCGTCATTGAGGTCGTGTGGCCTTGCCCCGCATCCTGCCTTCCCAGGCCCCTTGTGCGCTCTTCTTTCCGAAGCGCATAAGACCCAGTGACCGACTTTCGCCGACGGATGCGGTGCCTGACGCTTACAGCGGCGGCTCCGCCCAGGAATTTCACCCGGTTCCCTTGTTCATCCACGCGATTGCACGTTGCGCTTGCGCCTTCGCGTGGCCACGAAAAGCTGTAATATTCGATTTTCAATCGCCTTCTGCGTCTCGGCCCGCGCATGAACGGCCAGCCGAGGCGCTTTTAGCTATTCATTGTGAAATCTAAAGAAAACTACACAGAAAGCAATAGTAAAAAACAGAGAATTCAGACGAATGCTGCAAAAACGGGACAAACGGCGCACCACACAGCGTGACACAGGACGAGGATAATCTGCTTCCTGGCGCTTCGAACCATAGTCGACCACCTTTCGTCACAGAAGACAACACCCTCCGTCCCCGTTGTTTTCGCCCTAAATTCCAGCGTGCTCTGCAGCCAAAAGGACAACGGCGTCTGAGCTTGTCAGGCATGCAATCGGAGCATGCTTTACAAGCTCCGCGTCGTTAGTCACAAGCAGGTCGATGCCATTGCCAAGCGCCGTTGCCACGACAAGGTCGTCCTCGAAGTCTGCGTGGGCGGAACGAAGAACGAACGCTTGCAGGCTCTCGGCGCGCCCGGTCGGCAAGACGATCGTGTTGTCGATGAGCTGCCGCACACACGACCAGGCGACTTCGTTGGCCGCCTTCGCCATCCCCTCGCTCAAATCCCCCGTCGCAAGCCGCTCCATTCGCTTCAACTGCATTGACACGAGGAAATATGCGTCTTTCAGCGACAACGCGGAAACATGGACGGCATGTTCGCAGGCGACGTGCATCGCAATCATGTTCGCGGCGTCCGAACAGCCCGGTTCTCGGCCCATGAGGTAGTCGACTATTACGTTGGTGTCTAGCATGACCTTACGCATGGCGCTGCGCCTCTTCGATAAGCATTTCCTCGTAAGCGCTCTGGCGAAGCTGCTCGTAAGACATCGCCTCGAAGTCCGCACGGAGACCAGCCTCCCGCGCGAGCCTGAGCGCCATCCCGGCGCCCGCATCCGTTTCGGCGATTGCCCGATCCGCCCGATCCGCCGCATTCTCTTGAACGAAATCGGGTAACCGCTGATGATCCACCATGTACTGCCACGCGCTGCGAACAATCTGTACCGACGAGACGCCGAACCGCTCGAGAACAGCATCCCCTGCTGCCTTTAAACCAGCATCTATTCGCACGTTAAGCTGAGCCGTTGCCATAGAACCTCCTTAGATGCTAGCATGCTAGCATCTATTCCAAGGATAAGCAAACCACAGGGAGACAGCGGACAACGGGGGCGGAGGGCGTTGTCCGCTCTCGGCGACGACGCTCCGACTGGTCCTAGGCAAGGCTCGATTTGGCGAATTCGGCCGCGTGCGTTTAGGGGAATGCCGCTCTTTAGTCCGACGCCAAGCGGCAACCAAGCAGGTGACGAAGGAGACCCCTCCGTCCCCGTTGGCCCCTCCCTCACGCAGCGAACGCAACTGCAAGGAGCGCGACCGCGGCGGCGACGCAGAGTGCTTCGGGAACGCCGAGGCCGGCGGGGGGATGCAGGGACGTGCGGGCAGGAGCGTGGCCCAGGCAGCGCGAAACCGACGAGGCGGCCAGGGCGTCGGCGTGGCGAAACGTGTTGCGCACGAGGGGCGCGAACAGGCGCATGTAGGCGCCCAGGCGCGTGCGCACGCCGCCCTCGAACCTGACCAGGCGGGCTTCATGGGCGCGTTTTACCTGTTGGAATTCGGCCGATAGCACGGGAACAAAGCGAAACGCCACCGAGAGGGCAAACGAGAAGCCATCGGTGCGCACGCGCAGGCGGCGCAGCGGCCGCAGGCACCAGTCTATGGTCTGCAGCAAATCCTCGGTGCCGGTGCAGCGCATGAACGACACACTTGCAAGCACCAGGCACAGCAGGCAGGCAATCATGCGCGCAGATTCCACGAGCGCATCCGCGGTCAGGGCCAGGGGGCCGATGCGCGCGAGCACGGTGCCCTGTTGCGTGTAGAGCACCTGCGCGATTACGGTGATGACCACGATGGGCACGAGCGGTTTCGCCACGCGGGCAATGGTGCGCGCATCCAGCCGCACGGCCAACGCCAGCCCCACGGCAACGGCAAGGCACGCCCCGAGCGCCGCTGCGGAACGCGCATGCAACGCCGCCACGAAGTACGCCGCCAAGCAGAGCAGCTTCACGCGCGGGTCCATGCGGGAAAGCGCCTTCACGATGGCCGCCGTTCGTCTTGCAGGGCGTTGACGGTGTAGCGCGCGGCGGCGCCGCTCAGGGCACCGGTGGCGCATGCGGCGACCATGAGCAACGGGGCAGACGCCCATACGGCGGGCGTTCCCAACACGACCGATGCCACCGCCAGCTGGCCCACGTTGTGCAGGATGGCGCCCGCGATGGCCACCAGCACAAGCGATATGCCGCGAATGCGCGTAAGGCCCGCCATCGCGGCGAATGCGAGCACGGTGCCGCCCAGGGAATACAGCATCATCAGGGGATTTCCGAACAGAAAGCCCGCTGCGAGCACCTTCACCAGGGCGACGACCGCAGCACTGCGCACGTCCAGCACGACAAGCGCCACCAACACCACGATGTTGGCCAGGCCCAGTTTCACCCCCGGCACGGGAACGGGCAGCGGTATGAACGTTTCGATATAGCCGAACACGAGCGCCAGCGCAGCCAACACGCCGACGCGCGCCCAGCGGCGCGCTTCGTCGAAGGTAAGGGCACGGGACTGCGTTTCGCGGGGGGCATTAGCGGGCGACGACATCGAGCCCATCCCCGTCGCTTGCACTCTCGCCATCGCCATCGCCATCGCCGCCGCTGCTGCCGCTGCCGGCCACCGCAGCCACGTCCATCTGGCCAGCGCCCCGATCGTCGGATGCCACGATTTCTATCCACAGCTTGTGCGGAAGGCAGATTATCTGCTTGCCGGGCGCATCGATGCGGCCCTGGTGCACGCAGTCCTGGTTGCCGCAATCGGCTTCGCGCACGAACACGCCACCGGACTCGACCGCGACGACGTTCGTTCCCAGGCTGGTTTCGACCACGGTTTCGCCGTCGCGGTCCAGGGGCAGCTCCCACGTCTTGCCATCGGCGTCGTGCACGATGGCGCGATAT
>DMNP01000385.1 GCA_003452695.1 Eggerthellaceae bacterium | reverse complement strand
CGTGGGCAACACGGATCACTTCGAGATCTGGGACGCAAAGCGTTGGGACGAATTCTGCAGCAGCGTGGACCTTTCCGAGCTGTTCGGATAGCCCCGAGACGTGAGCGAGATGACAAGCGAATATCGGCATATCCCGGTCCTGCTCGCCGAGTGCCTCGAACACCTGAACCTAGAACCGCAGCATACGTTCGTGGATGCCACACTCGGCGGAGCAGGCCATTCCTTCGAAGTTGCCAGGCAACTTGCACCACAGGGCACGCTGATCGGAATCGACCAGGACGATGCGGCGCTGGCCGCAGCGTCCGAACGCCTAAACGCCATACCCGACGGCGAGCGCCCGAACATCGAACTCGTGCATGGCAACTTCGGGGACATGGATGAGCTGCTCGTGGCGTGCGAGGTGCCCGGAGTCGATGCATTCCTGTTCGACCTGGGCGTCTCCTCTCCGCAGCTCGACATGAAGGCCCGCGGCTTCTCCTTCAAGGAGAGCGGCCCACTTGACATGCGGATGGATCCGAGTAACCAAACTCTAACCGCAGCAGAGGTCATCAACACCTATAACGCAGCAGACCTCGCTCGGATCATCCGTAGCAATTCCGACGAAAAGTGGGCCAGCCGCATCGCCGACTTCATCGTGAAGCGCCGCGAGACGGCGCCGTTCGAAACGAGCGAGGACCTGGTCGAAACCATCAAGGCAGCAATTCCCGCCAGCGCCCGGCGCGCTGGGGGACATCCGGCGAAGCGGACGTTCCAGGCCATCCGGATAGAGGTCAACTCGGAGCTTGCCGTGCTCGAGCGGGGTCTCGAGGCAGCGGTACGCTGGCTGAATCCGGGCGGCAGGCTGGTGGTCATTTCGTACCACTCGCTGGAAGACCGTATCGTGAAGAGCACGATGGCGGCAGGTGCGAACCGTTGCACCTGCCCGCCCGACTTGCCCGTCTGCGTCTGCGGGAAACAGCCGATACTCGATGTGGTCACGCGAAAACCAATTCTGCCAACTGCAGACGAGGTGAAGCGCAATCCCCGCGCTCGCAGCGCGAAGCTGCGGGTTGCGGTGAAACGATAGCCGCGGACGTCTGGCGCCCGCAACGAATTTGAAACGCACTAAGGAGTGGGGATGGCCCAGGCAGCGCGCGCATATCAGTTCGATGTCTATGCCGAGGACCAGCGTGCTCGCTCTCAGGCCCGCGATATGCGCGCCATTCGCACGGGCGCGGCTCCCAGCCCGGACGCCCGTTCCTCCACGCTCGTCATGCTCGGCAAGGCGGCGGCCGTATTGCTCGTGGTCGTGGCGGCGCTGTGCTTCGCGCGCATCGCGCTGACGAACGCCACCGTTACCACCATGCTCGAAAGCGACAACTTGTCCAGCCAGATTGCCGAAGCACGCACGAGCGGCGTGGACCTGGAAATGGAGCAGAGCCTGCTGACCAGCACGTCGGCCATCAACGCGGCGGTGAAACGGCTCGGCATGGCGGCTCCGTACGGCGCGGAAACGCTCGAGCTTCCGAAAGACGTGGTTTCCTACGATTCCCGCAGCGGTCTTTCGCTTTCCGGCTCGGTTCGCAATCTCGTTGAAATTCAGGAGTAACCGTGCCCGGCTCTCGGGGCGGCCGGCCATCGAAAGGCGCACAAGGCAGGCCCGCAGACGTCGAGCGCATGGTGTCGCGCGGTTCGAACCGCGCATTCATCGTTGTGGTGCTGTTCGTGGCGGCTGCGTTCGCCTTCTTCCTGCGGCTCGTCTTCTTGCAGGTTATCGTTGCAGACGAATATTCCGCCCAAGCCAAGGAATCGCGCACGGTGGGCTTCGTGGTGGAGCCGCGCCGGGGCACGATATACGACCGCAACGGGCATATCCTGGCCATTAGCGTGGATGCCACGACCGTCTATGCCAATCCATCCGAGATAACCGAGCCGGGCACCACTGCGCGCACCATCGCCGAGGTGCTCGGCGGCACGGCATCCGATTACGCGGACGCAGTGTCGGCGGGCGAAACGTCCACCTTCCAGTTCGTGAAGCGCAAGGTGGACACGTCCACCGCCGACGCCCTGCGCGAGCGCGAATTGCCGGGTATCTACTTCTTGCCCGACACGCGCCGCGAATACCCCTATGGGCAAACCGGCGGGCAGGTTATCGGCGCCTGCAGCGTGGAAGTGGACGAAGAGGCCAACCGCGAGTACTACGTGGGCATCTGCGGCCTGGAAATGTACTACGACACCATCTTGTCGGGCACGGCGGGGTACTACGAGGCGGAGGTGGGTGCCGATGGCACTCCCATTCCCGGCGGCGTGCACGAATCGAAGGCGGCCGTGGAAGGGCAGGACCTGGTCATTTCGCTGGATATCGAATTCCAGGAAGAGCTGGAACGCGATCTGAAGCTTGGCGTGGAGCGCGTGCAGGTGAAGGGCGGCAGCGCCGTGGTCATGGATGCCACGAACGGCGAGATATACGCCGCTTCGTCGAGCCCCTTCTTCAATCCGTCCGACCGCTCGAAGGTGCCCGAGGGGTCGATGCAGCTGAAGGCGGTGACCAACCTGTTCGAGCCGGGGTCCATCTTCAAGACCGTGTCGGCCACCGCAATCCTGGAAGAGGGAACGATGACACCCGCCACCGAGGTGGATTGTCCGGGATACCTGGAAGCCGACGGCTACATCGTTTCGGACGCCTGGGAACATGGAGACGTTACCTGGGACCTGCGCACGATAATCGCGAAGTCGTCGAACATCGGCATATCGCTTTCGGTTGAAGACAATCTGGGCTTCGACAAGCTCTACGATGCCATCGGGCGCTATCGCCTGAACACGCTGACCGGCATCGACTATCCCGGCGAACAGCTGGGGTACTTGCTGGATTTCGACTACTGGTCGCATGTTCAGGGATACAACGTTACGTTTGGCCAGGGCATTTCCATAAACGCGATGCAGATACTGAACTTCTACGGCGCGCTGGTGGACAACGGCTGGGTTCACACGCCGCATTTCCTGTTGCGCAAGCCGCAGACTGGCGAAGTGCCCAGCTACGAAAGCCACGAGATTATAAAGAACAAGAAGGCCATCGGGCAGATGACCGAGATGCTGGAGGCGGTCGTGACCGAGGGCACGGGCGAAGATGCCGCCATCGACGGCTACGACTGCGCGGGCAAGACGTCGACGGCCGAGATCTACGACGAGAAGAACGGCGGGTATCGCGACGATGCCGTGAACATTGCCTTCACGGGCTTCATCGCCAATTCCAACAGCCCCTTCGTATGTTTCTGCTCGGCCGACGAAGTGCCTGCCGACCGCCATGTCACCGCCATGTTTCACGATATAATGTACGATGCCATAAATCGCTACAACATCGTGTCGTATCAATCGGAGTGAGGCGCATATACATGACGAGCTGTGCAGATTTGTTCGAGGGGCTGGACTGCACCATCATCGGCAACGCAAACGAAGAGGTGGGCGGTCTGGCATACCGGTCCGATGCGGTGAAGCCGGGTGATCTGTTCTTCTGCATCGTGGGCCTGAAGGTGGACGGCCATTCCTTTGCCCAAGATGCGATTGACCGCGGTGCACGCTTCGTCGTGGTGGAGCGCAAGCTGTACCTTGCCGAAACCGACGATGTTACCCTGGTGGTGGTGAAAGATTCGCGCAAGGCCATGGCGCATGCCGCGGCGCGCTTCTATGGGATGCCCTCGCAAGGTTTCGCCCTGGTGGGCGTGACGGGCACGAACGGCAAGACCACGACCACCTATCTGGTGGAACAGATCGCGCGCGTGGCGGGCAAGCGCACGGGCGTTATCGGCACGGTTGGCGTGGAAATCGCCGGAGCGCGCGAGAAAGCCGAGCACACCACGCCCGAATCCCCCGATTTGCAGCGCACGCTGGCGCGCATGCGCGATGCGCAGGTGGACGTGGTGGCCATGGAGGTGTCGTCGCACGCGCTCGACCTGCAGCGCACCTGGAGCACATCGTTTGCCGTTACGGCTTTTTCCAACCTGACGCAAGACCATCTGGACTACCACCACACGTTCGAAGCCTACTTCGAGGCGAAGGCGCTGCTGTTCTCGCGCGATTATCCCGCAAAGCGCGTTATCTGCATCGACGACAAATGGGGCCGCGAGCTGCTGCACCGCTGCTCGGCGGCAGACGATTGGGTTATCACGACCGGCTTCGACGCCAGCGCGCAGATACACCCCGTTTCCGTGCAGTACTTCACCGACCACACGGTGCTGCAGCTGGATGTGCGCGGCAGGCGCAAGGAATTCGAATATCCGCTGGTGGGCCGCTTTAACGTGGAGAACGTGATGTGCGCCTACGGCATTGGCATGGCACTGGGCGTTCCGCAGGAAACGATAATGGAGGCGTTGGCGCAGGCGCCGCAGGTGCCGGGACGTCTGGAACGCGTGAAAGCGGCAGCGGACGGCGGCGTGTCGGTGTTCGTCGACTACGCCCATACGCCCGATGCGCTGCGCAAGGCCGTCTCATCCATCAAGGCGCTCACGGAAGGGCGCACACTTGTGGTGTTCGGCTGCGGCGGCGACCGGGATCGGGGCAAACGGCCGGAGATGGGCAGGGCAGCGGCCTTTGCCGACCGGGTGATCGTCACCTCCGACAATCCCCGCGGGGAGGACCCGGAGGCCATCATCGCGCAGGTGACGGCGGGGATCCCGGAAAACAAAGAACTGACCGTGCAGCCCGACCGGGCGCGCGCCATCGCGGCGGCCGTGGAAGCGGCGGCCCCCGGCGACGCGGTCCTGATCGCGGGCAAGGGGCACGAGGAATATCAGATCGTCTCCGGCGGGAAGATCCCGTTCAGCGACGAGGCGGTCGTCAGAACGCTCCTGGCGGAGCGGCAGAGCGAAAGGATTGGTAATTGACAATGGTTTTATGGTTGGCCGTTTTATTGAGCGTCGTGCTGGGGTTTGCCGTGGCCTTCGGGCTGGGCTTCGCCGTGATCCCATGGCTTCACAAGCTGCATTTCGGGCAGACGATCCTCGATATCGGCCCCAGCTGGCATAAGAAAAAGCAGGGTACCCCCACCATGGGCGGCCTGCTGTTCATCATCGGCTTTGCCGTCAGCGTGACGGCGGTGCTGGTCACGGACCACCTGCTGGGCGGCCATATCCTGCTGTGGGACAACGAACGCCCCCGGGACGTGGTTTACGTCAAAATCTTCGGCGGTATCCTCATGGCGGCGGCCTTCGGCTTCATCGGCTTCATCGACGACTATATCAAGGTGGTCAAAAAGCGCAATCTGGGCCTTACCGAAATGCAGAAGACCGCCATGCAGGCGCTGGTCATCGTGGCGTATCTGTTCACCCTCTATAAGGCCGGCGTCAACTATATGTTCATCCCCTATTACGGCGTGTGGGAAAACAGCGCCGTGTTCTGGATCGTGGGCGTCATCGCCCTCTACTGCACGGTCAACGCGGTCAACTTCCTGGACGGCGTGGACGGGCTCTGCACCTCCGTCACCATGGTGGCCTGCGTGGGCTTCACCGTCTGCGCGGTGTTGATGAAATGCGCGGGGCTCAGCGTGCTCTGCTCGGCCCTCTTCGGCGCGCTGGCGGGCTATCTCGTCTGGAACTGGAACCCGGCGAAGGTCATGATGGGCGACGTGGGCTCCCTGTTCCTGGGCGGACTGGTGTGCGCCTTTGCCTATACGCTGGACGCCCCCTGGCTGATCCTTTCCGTGGGCGTGATCTACGTGCTGGAGTTCGGCTCCGATATCCTTCAGATCGCCTACGTCAAGACCCACAACGGCAAGCGGCTGTTCAAGATGGCGCCGCTGCACCACC
>DMNP01000388.1:692-26959 GCA_003452695.1 Eggerthellaceae bacterium | reverse complement strand
TGAACAAGTACACCTTCGAGGTTGCACGTGATGCCAACAAGATCGAGATCGCCAAGGCGGTCGAAGAGCTGTTCGGCGTTACGGTGAAGAAGGTGAACACCATGAACGTGAAGCCGAAGAAGAAGCGCGTGCGCTACGTGGCCGGCTACACCCGCAGGTGGAAGAAGGCCATGGTGACGATCGCAGAAGGCGAGACCATCGAAATCTTCGCCAGCTAGCTTCGGCGCCAGCGTACTAGCATGAGCGGCCCCGACAGCCAAGCTGTCGGGGCCGCTTTTCGTTGCGTGCGCCGGGGGGACGTTTCTCTTAGCGCACTCGAGCGGTCGCCAAAGGAACCGCCTCCCCGACACACAAGCGCATCGCGTGTCAAGAGAAACGTCCCCCTGGCACACGTCCCCCTGGCACACGTCCCCCTGGCACACGTCCCCCTGGCACACGTCCCCCTGGCACACCCGCACTGAACCGCGCATAACGTGCAATCTCATGCATTTTCCGTCTTGACCTGCATGAAATTGCACGTTATGCGCGGTTTTTTGCTTCTCTGGGTTCATGCGACCTGCGGAAACGCAATCGCGTCGCGCGGAAAACCGCGCATAATGCGACATCTCATGCAGCTGGAGGCGCGAAATGCATGAGATTGCACGAAATGTGCGGTTGCGTACCGGCCATACGTCAAGGGAGTACCCCCGATGCACGCAGGCAGTTACCATGGAGCAGGTTGCTACTCGAACGTCATGAATGGTCGAGCTGCATGTCCAATCGGTTGCGAATCCCCGATTGCAAATATCATTAAGTCCGAGCGTCAGATTATCCCGCGATCCTTGTAGTTTTCACGGATGTCCTAATGATTGGGCAAATCGTCGCTCGGGTCGTGGATTTGCCAGTGCAGATCGAACCCCACATGCCCGCTGAAAAGCCCCAGGAATTCCTCAGCGCCGTAGCGGCGGCCATCGACAATTACCGAGCAGCGCCCATGCTCGTCCTCGTCGATGCGGCCCCAGCCGGAATCCTCTGCGAACAGGATTTCGCCGCCCATGTGGGCGCCGTTCGACACCCAACCGGACAGGTGCGCGGGATGCGCGTGCACGTGCGTCGATGGCCTGGAGATTGCCTGCTGGGCCTTTTCCCAAAGGCGCGCGAGCGTTATGTCCTGGTCCTCGTCGGGGTCGGCGTCCACGCACACCTCCACGCCCACATACTCGTTGTCGTCTACAAGCTCGTGGGCGGTCCAGCGAGCGAACGGCGGCGTGACCATGCGCTCTACGGCGAATTGAACGAGAGCGCCACCGGCGTCGAACACCGCAAGCGTCGACGAGTCGTTGGTTATGTGCTGCGTGCCCATGAGCCGTTCGGTCAGCTCGTTGTGGCAGTTCAAGCAGTAAGGCACGCGGTCGAGAAACACCCTCGGATCGGCCCCGCACACCGTGCACAGCCCCTCGGCCTTGGGCGGCCGGTCGGGATCGTTGCCGCGTTCGGCGCGCATCGCACGCGTGATGGTTTCGATTTCGGAGATGATTTCCAATTCGGCCTGGTCCTCTTCGGTGTCCAGGGCTGCGATAATCTCATCGAGCTCGCGCATGAGTTCACTCTCGGATGGGCTGTTTGCCCCGGTGTCGCGCTTCACGTCCTCCTTCGCATCATCGGGCAACTCGAAGTCGGCGTGGCGGCGGGAAGCATCGCCTTCGGGCCCATCCGCATCGCCTTCGTGGAGGCGTGCGTAGTCGATGGCGTACTGGGTGCCACCATGGGGGTTGATGCCGATTTCCAGCAAGTCCTCGGCCATGCGCTCCGCCGCGCAGCCCAGGCCCTTGCGCGTTGCACAGCTTCCCACGTCGTCGACGTTGAGGTAATGCGTGAGATAGGCTTGGAATTGCGCGTCGTGGTCGCATTGCATCCACGCGAGCGCGTCGATCATGCGGTTCATGCAGCCGACCGCGCTGCGCCCGTGGGTGCGCCCGAACTCCACGGCGCCTGCGCGGATCAGGTACTGGTCCACGGCTGCTGCCGAGAACCCGCATTGACGCAGCGAGCAGGCCACGAGTTCCCAGCAGACCTCGCCGAGGCGCTTCCAGTCTGCCGCGCGCATCGCGGTGACGCCTGCGAATCGGTTCGCAGCGTTGCAGACGACGAGCATGATGCGCCCGTCGACCTTCACGCGGTGGGCGTCCCAGCAGAAAAGCGGCTGCTCCTCGTGGTTTGGCGGGAAGGGCTTCCACCTCAGGAATTCCCTCAGTGGGTTCGTAACTCCGATTTGCATCAGACCACGCTCCTCGTGTATTTGGTAGCGGAAACACCGTATCACAAGCCAGGCTGCTCCATGTGCGTGGCGGCTTGGACGTATGGGGTGCAACACCAGGTGGTACATCCCATATGATAGACTCTTTCAATCAGGCGCCCGAAAAGCTGGACTCTGCAAGACCAAGCAACAATGCTGCTCTCGGGGCATCGTGTCTGGCGAGGCAGGTACCTAACATTACGCAAATGGGCTACGGTGTTTAGCGTTGCGGATTTAATCGGAAGATAGCTGGGCATTGTGTGCGGGAATGGTTCATCGGCAGGCAAACGAACGAATCTCATGCTTGTTTCGCTTGGCTTAACTTGTGCGCTTGCGGTTTGCTTCGTTGGGGTGCGGTGGGGCATAACGGGGCCTTGTTATGCCGCCCGCCGTCCGGGATGCGCCGCACAAGGCAGATTTCTGCCGCGAAACTGCGCAACCAGCACTTCGTGGAAACGAGAGCGGGTTCACGGGTGGATGGGGCCGCTGGAACGCTGTTTTCGGCCCTTGCGGGCAAGAAGCGGGGGGTTACGGGTGAAATCGTGAGTTGCCGCCAGATGCCGACCAGGGAAAACGTCGATAGCGACCTCTCGGAAAGCGGAAAATCCACCCGCAACCCCGCCCTCGCAAGGCGAAAGCTCTAAAATAGCCGATCTGATGGGCCGATTCACCCGCAACACGCGTCTAGTCTCCGCCTCTTGCCGGGCCGGGAAAACCAGGGGAACGTTTACCGGGCCGGGAAAACCAGGGGAACGTTCACTCTACGCAGCCCGGTGGACTGTTGGCAAGCAGGTGTGAGCGATTCTGCAGGACCCGAGCGCCCGTAAAACGTGCCAATGGCTCGTTTTCAGCGAGGACGGCCAAGCGCGAGTTTGTTCCCGTACCGGCTTGAAACCTTTATCCGATTACGTTGCGATAGTTTTTTCGGGCCTAATCCTGTTTCCTGCAGTCAAGCAAATGGGCCCTTATGGTCAAGCGAATCAGGGACAAATAGCCGAAAGCGGAAAGGGTGTCCCCCCATTTACCATCGCTGACATCGCTTTCTGCAGCTCAAGAGGGCGCTGTAAGGACCTATTTGATTGACTGCAGGAATCCTGTCGAATGCAAAATCAAAGCCGATGCCAAGGGAACACTCCCTTTGCCCCAGCTCGCCAGGCGGTCGAGCAAGAGGCGCGTGCGATAGTTGCAGGGAAAGTTACTGCCCACGGCCAGGCCAGCGGCGGGGGCGGGGAGAGGGGTGAGGGCGATTCTGCAGGCACAATTCCTGAAAATACCAAAGTAAAGCCGAAGCCAAGCCCGAACCCCCTCTCCCCTCCGGCCGCCCGGCCGCGCCCCCGGCCAGCGGGCACAGCGGCCCCCCAAGGCGTTCTTGCGCCCGCTCCGATTCCGCCCGCGCTTCGAATTCGTGTCGGGTCCTTGTGGGGTCCTTGTCGGCTTCGTGACGGTCCGCTGGGTTTTCGATGATGATTCTTCTTCCATGATACTGTTTCAGGTGGCGTACCCCGTAATCACACGCCGAATCGAAACAGGAAGGGAGTCCGTTGATGCAAGGATCCGTCATTCAAGTGTACCTGAGCGATGTCCTGCATGCAGTATCGCAGGCCCTGCTCGCGCCCGATATTCTTTTGCTGCTGCTGTTCATCGGCTATGCGCTGTTCTGCATCGGTAGCGTTATTGCCGAATACTTCAGCGAGCGGCGCCATTTCGCTGTTGCCATGCCCAAGTTTCTGGCGGCGCTTATGGGCGCAAGCGAAGACGCCATCCCGACCGTCATTCAGGATTCGGGGCTGCTGAAGCGCCAGAAGATTGCGCTTCTCACCGTGTATGACTACCGCACGCTTCCCGGCGATGCCCTGGTTTCGCTTATCAGGCGTTTGGTCAGCGAAGAGGAAAGCCGTTTCGACCGCATAACGGGCCGCAACAACATGGCGGCGCGCGTATCCCCGATGCTCGGCCTTATGGGCACCCTCATTCCGCTTGGCCCGGGCATCCAGGCTCTGGGCAATGCCGATACGGCTGCGCTTTCCAGTTCGCTGCTTATCGCCTTCGACACCACGGTGGCTGGCCTGGTCGTTGCCGCCGTGTGCTTGGTCGTGGGCAAGATTCGTTCCAATTGGTACGGCAATTACATGTCGGCGCTGGACAGCGGCATGGCCACGATGCTCGAGAAGATCGAGGAAATGCGCGCCGAGGGCAAGATAACCGTGCAGGAGCCGTCTAACTACGCATTCCTGTTCGAGCAGTCGCTGATAAAGGAATCGAAGGAAAGCGCGGGCAAGGACGAAAGCTCTTCCAAGGAAATTAGCATTCCGACGAAGCCGGCTGAACCGGCGGCCCCGCAGCAGAGCGCGGGCTTCGATGCGGCCGCTCCCGTCCAGCCGGCTGCGCAGGATGCTACGGCGTCGGCGTTCGCGGCAACTTCCGAGGTTTCCACTTTCGGCGCGCCGGCCGGCCTGCCTTCGAGCGGGGCAGCCAGCGGGGCAGCCGATGCCGCTGCGGCGTCGGCGGTGGTGGCAAGCGCCTTTGCGGCTGCCGATGCCACGGTTTCGACGAAATCCGCCGACGCGGCCGACGCGGCCGATGCTTCGTCTGCGGCAACGGCATCCTTCGGCATCCCCATGACCGCCGATTCCGTCGATGCCACCGATTCGCTTGCATCGCTGTTTCCGACGCAGTCCGAGCAAGCGGCTGCCGAGCTGAATCCTGAGTCCGAGCCCTTGCAGTCCGAAGCGCCGTTTGCCGCGCAAGACGCCGCGATGCCAAGCGCCGTCGACGAAGGGTTCGACCTTGCAGTGGCCATGGATGCCGAACCGCAGCCCGCGCCCGCGCCCGACGGCTTGCTTGCCGAAGAGCCCCTTGCGCCGTTGGCCGACGAGCCCGCTGTTGCCCAGTCCGCGCCGGCGGAAGCGCTGGACGCTGCGGGCGCCGTGGACGCCGCGGGTGCATCCGACCAGGCAAGCGCATCCGAAGCTGCCGCCCGTCGCACGACGAGCGGTTGGTATCAGCCGCGCTTGCGCGACGAAGGCTCGGACTACGATCCGATGTCCGGCGTGGACAACCGCTAGATAGGGGAAGGCAATGGCTGGTTACTTTTCCAACAGCGGCAGCTTCCGCAAGGCCAAGCCTGCCGAAGAAGTAGATCCCATGTCGTCGATGAGCAACATCGGCGATGTCATGCTCGTGTTCGCCTGTGGCCTGATGGTCGCGCTCGTCGTGGCCTGGAACGTGGACCTGGCGCAGTTCCAGGAAATAGACACGTCGAAGGAACTGGCCAAAGACGACGTGGAACGCCTGACCGAGCAGCTGTACGGCGAAGGAAACGCCTTCGAGGAAAAGGGCAAGGTGTATCAGGATCCCACCACGGGCAAGTACTATCTGGTGGAAGAAGAGGACGCCTCTTCGACCGGCGGGTCGGGTCAGTAAGCGCGAATAGGGCCCCGGCGGCATCGTTGCGCAGGGGCCTGCTCGTTCGCGATGGCATACGCCGCTGGCGGGGCGGCAGGACGGAGCTATTATGTTCAAGCAGATGATTTCCGAAGCTCCCTGGGTGAAGGCGCTGCGCATCGCCCTGGTGTTCCTGATGGTGTTCTGGGCGTCGTTTCGCGTGGAATGCCTTGCATTTGCCACGTTGTTCGTGGATGCCGGCACGGGACACGACGGCCAGGAGCTTGCCAACCTTACCGTATACGACATTGCCCAGGAAAACGGTGAATGGGAAATCGGTCTGCCCGTGCGCGATGTTGCCGATACGATTGCCGCCAAGACGCAAGAGCGCGACCTGCGCATAAGCGCTAACGGCGGTGCGCTGAACCTGGTGGCGCTGCCCACCTGGGAAACGGCGACCGATCCCGACCCCGAAGACCCGAACCCGGAAGACCCCAACCCGGACGATCCGAACCCGGAAGACCCCGACCCCGAGAATCCCGGCCCGGTTGATCCCGACCCCGAGGACCCCGATCCGTCCGGTGGCACCGACCCGATAGACGATCCGGGTTCGTCGTCCGGCGCGTCGCCTTCCACGGGCGGCGACGCTTCCAGCGGTTCCTCGCCTGCGACCGGCGGCGAATCTTCGGGCTCTGCCAGCTCCGGCAGCTCGTCGGCGTCCGCGAAGACCCAGGCGGAAAACGACAAGTCCGCAACCACCCAGTCCGCCAACAGCGCATCGTCTGCCAGCACGCGCCCCGCGCCCGCCAATCAGACGGGCACGCAGACCGGCGAAAGCACGGGCGCCAACCCGGCAAGCTCCGCCGCCAGCGAAAAGGACGCTACCATCGCCGATTTCGTGAAATGGAAGGTGTCGGACGAGAAGCTGGCCACCATCGAGGAAAAGGACGGCGTCGCCACCCTGAAGGGCGCCGGCGGCGGTTCGGGCGTGGTCACGGTCACCTGCGAGCCTGCAGACGATTTCACGGGCGCCCTGCCGAGCGAAATCCTGCCCACCGATTTCCGCGTGGAATTCAGCGTGTACGTCGAGGCTCCCTACATCGGCGCCATTGCCATCCACAAGCCCGAAGCGCACACGGGCGCGGCTTGCCTGGAAGGCGAGACCATCACGCTTTCCGACAGCGAACGCGCGGGCTACGATTTCTGGGCCCAGGTGGAAGTGTGGGACAGCGTTAACGACGAGAAGAGCACCCTCGACAGCGTGAAGGGCTCTGGCTTGGCCAAGGCCAGCGCGAACAAGTTCGAAGACCTGAAGTGGGAAGTTCTGGACACGGCAGGTGCTCCGGTCGATTCTTCGGAAGCCAGCATAACGGCCGATGGCACCCTTACCCTGACGGGCAACGGCCCGGTGTATGTGCGCTGCACGTCCACCCAGGGCGCGAACGGCGATCCCATTTGGACCCAGGTGGAAGTGCGCTCCGAAGATGCGCCGGTCGACATGCAGGGTGCAAACGACCCGCAGGACACGCTTACGGTCATCGTGAACCGCCCGGCAAGCACTGCAGATGCGGAAGACGTGGAAGGCACGGGCGAAGCGGGGGCGGCCGACGCAGCCGCCGACTCTGCCGGCGCTACCGATGCAGGCAGCGCGGACGGCGCTTCGTCGGCGGCAGCATCCAGCGCGGACAGCGCGTCGAAGAGCGCCGCTTCGGCCGACCCCGCCGTGCCGACCACCACGACGTCCACCTACGACAAGGACCTGGTGAACACCGAAACGAGCAAGGCGCTGGACATCAACACGAAAACCTACACCATGAACGCAGGCGGCAAGCGCCAGACCATTTCGGGCCGCGGCACCACCCTGCCGCTGCTGCTGGCCGATGCAGGCATTCCGCTGGAAGAGCAGGCCAACATCGAATCCATCGACTTCTTCAACAACCACGACAAGACCACCACGAACATCCCCTGGACCGACCTGGTGTACCTGTCGCAGGCCGAGCAGACCTACGTGGTCGTGGCCAAGGATTCCTACGTGCACGAAGACGGGGCCACGAACGTGTCCACGCAAGCGGAGGAATCTGAGGAATCGGCGCCTGCGGGCACCGACGGCACCGACGGCACGGGCGGCACAGGTGGCACGGGCGGCACGGGCGACGCCGCAGGTTCTGGCAGCGCCGCTTCCACCGATGCGTCTTCCGAATCCGCCGCAACCAGCGGCTCCAGTGCCTCGACCGGTTCGGCCAGCTCGGGATCGTCTGCCGGCACGGGCAGCTCGTCCGACTCGTCTGCCGCTGCTGGCGAGTATCTGGAAAACACGCGTTTCCGCATCCTGTTCGAGCAGCCCGCCAGCAATACCATCGAGGCCAACGACCTGCGCTGGATAAGCTCGATAACCGTTAACTTCAAAGAGCCCGAGCCCGTGGAACCGGAACCGGAACCCGAAATCCAGACGGACCTGAAGGTTTCCATCGACTACGTTCCCGTGCCCAAGGGCTACGACGCCTATCTGTCGGCCGTGCCCAACGAGGCCATCGGCAATGCGCGTTTCGGCTTCACCTGGTACCGCTCCACCGATAACAAGGCCACCTGGAGCAAATACGGCGCCGATTCCGTGCAGACCCTTCGCGTGAAAACCGACAAGGAGCACATCGGCAACTGGTTCAAGGTTGCGCTCGAAACCGATATCGAGGACCCGGCGACCGGCGAGTACGTTACCGTGGAATCCGAACCGGTTCAAATCGAGGAAGGCGATGGTTTCATCGTCACGCTGGACTACATTCCGCCCATTGCCGGACAAGACGCCGTCTTCACGCCCCACCTGGTCGTAGTCGGCGGCGACACGCCCAAGAACGTGGAATGCGAATGGCAGACCATCATCAACGGCAAGACGACCACCTATAAGAAGGAAATGGGCCTGAACCCGTTGCGCGTTCCCACCAGCAAAATCGAAGAAGACGCCAGCAGCTCGTCGCCCGATGCCAGCTCGGGCGACGCCGAGCCAACCCCCGTCATCTACATTCGCGTTATCGTGCGCTCGCTCGACGATGGCCGGTCCGGAAAATCCAACGTGTGTCTGCTTACCGTGCGCGTGGGTGAAAACGGCAATTCCAACGAGCGGAAGGACGAAAAGAGCGACAACATCGAAAGCGAGCTGAACAAGAAGCCCGAAAAGCCCAACAACAACAATAACAACAACAACAACAACAATAATAATAATAATAACAACAACAATAATAATGACAACAACAGAAACAATGACAACAATCAGTCGGAAAAGGACGAAGAGACCACTCCCCGTCGCACCGTCACCGAGATTGACGCGCCCACAACCCAGAACAACCAGACGACGTCGCCCGACACCGTTGGCGTTACGGTCGACCCGAAGGTAACCCAAAAGGTGAACGAGCAAGTTCAAGCCCAGCAAGAGCAGGAGAAAGCCACGACCCCCGGCGCCCGCTGGACCGAAATATCCTCCAGCAACCCCGAAGACGTGCGCCGTGCCCTTGCGGGCAATCCCTTCGCCCCCTTCGCCGTGCCCATGGGCCTTGGCGTAATCGTCGCCGGCGGCGTAGAAAAGCTCCTGGCTTTCCGCAGGCAGCTTTAGGGTACGCCGGCCGACGGCCGGCATAACAAGCCGACGCTGCGAAGCCGCAGCGCACGTCATCTAGGCGTTCAGGGCCCGCCTCCGCGTAGCAGCTAGTACGCGTCGGCGGGCCCTTCTCGCCTATCCGGCGCACCCTGCGACTTCTCGCCGACTCACCGTTGGCGTCCTGCGACCCGGGGCTGCGGCCGCCCTCGGGCCCCGACGCTGCGGCCGCCCGTGGCACCCTGCCTTGCCGTTCAGATCGTGCTCGAGGCGCGAAGGCCGCTTCGCCCAATCTTCGCGGCAATTCGGGGCACCACGGCCGCCCTCGCTGACTCACCGGACCTGTGTCAGGGGGACGTTTCTCTTGACACATCCTCTGGTGGGCTGTTTGGTCGTGTGTCAACAGAAACGTCCCCCCTGACACGCACTGACACACACGCGCCCCCCCCGACACACGGGCGCGATTGGGTGGGGGAGCGGCATAACAGGGCCTTGTTATGCCCCTCGTCCGCCGGCCGCGCGGCGCGTGGCTCTGCGAGCTGGGCTTTCGGCATCAGGCCGCTGCACGCGGACCGCGCCGGGGCATAATAGCGCCCTAATAAGCCGCCGGTCATCTGGGGTGGTGCGTATTCTCCTTCTGGCCTGCGAAAACCCTTCACCAGTGTTGGGATGTTGGGGTACAATAGGCAGCCATGAGCAAGGTTGTCACATACGACACGACGTTGCGCGATGGCGAGCAAGCGCAGGGCGTGGCGCTTTCGCTTGAAGACAAGCTGCGCATTGCCCGGCGGTTGGACGACTTCGGCATCGACATTATCGAAGGCGGTTTCCCCGCTTCCAACCCGAAGGACATTGCGTTTTTCCGCGAGTTGCGCGAACGCCCGCTTGCGCATGCTCGTTTGGCGGCGTTTGGCGCCACGTGCAAGAAGGACGTGGCCGCGGAAAAGGACGCCGGCCTGGCGGATCTGGTTGCCAGCGGGGCGCCGGTCGTTGCCATTGTGGGCAAAACGTGGGACGAGCAGGTAACGCGCGCTCTGCAGACCACGCTGGACGAGAACCTGCGCATGATTCACGATTCAGTGTCCTTCCTGAAGGGCCACGGCCTTGAAATCGTCTTCGATGCCGAGCATTTCTTCGATGGCTATCGGGCGAATCCCGACTACGCGTTGGCGTGCCTGCGCGCAGCGGCGCTGGCAGGCGCGGACAGCATCGACTTGTGCGAGACCAACGGCGGGGCGTTGCCGTTTCAGGTGGAACAGGCGGTGGCCGCGGTCGTGGCGAACCTGGAATCTGCCTGCGAAGAGCAAGGTTCCGAACGCAGCATGCCTCGCATTGGCATCCATTGCCACAACGATTCCGGTTGCGCCATCGCGAACACGCTTTGCGCCGTGCGTGCCGGAGCCAGTCAGGTGCAGGGCACGATAAACGGCTATGGCGAACGCGTGGGCAACGCCGATCTGCTTACCGTAATCGCCGATTTGGAACTGAAGATGGGCCACACGTGCGTCGGCTCCGACAAGCTGCGCGAGCTGACGAGCGTGGCAACCTACGTGGCCGACATCTGCAACTTCTCGGTGTGGAAGCACACGCCTTATGTGGGGCGCTCCGCATTCGCGCACAAGGGTGGCCTGCATGCCAGTGCCATCGCGCGCTTTCCCGAAGCCTACGACCATGTGTCGCCCGAGGTGGTGGGAAACGACGCGCGCATGTTGGTAAGCGAACTTGCCGGCAAGGCCACGTTGGCCGCCAAAGCGGCATCGCTCGGCTTCGACCTGGGCGACCGGCCCGAAAGCGTGCAGGCCATACTCGACGAAGTGAAACAGCGCGAGGCGTCGGGCTATTCCTATGAAGTGGCAGATGGATCGCTGGCGCTGCTCATCGCGCGCAGTTTGGGCAGCTACGAGCCCTATTTCACGCTGGAAAGCTTCCGTGTTATCGTGGACGACCGCGAAGACACGGGGGCGTTGGCGAAAGACGCGCAATCCGAGGCCACCATAAAGATCCACGTGGCCGAACCGGCTGCGGCACCGCTCGGGCGCCATGCAGCAGAGACCCCCGCCGACCCCGCCGGCTCTGCCGAATCCGCCGGCACGGCCCGCGTCGTGGCAACGGGCGAGGGAGTGGGCCCGGTCGGCGCCTTGGACAACGCATTGCATCTGGCCCTGGCGGACCACTTCCCCCAAGTCAACGACATGGAGCTCATAGACTTCAAGGTGCGCTTGCTGGACGAGAGCATAGGCACCGACGCCATCACCCGTGTTACCATTACCACCCGCGATGCCAACGGGGCGTGGGGAACGGTTGGCGTATCGGAAAACATTATCGAGGCATCTTGGAACGCACTCGTCGAATCGATAGAGTACGGCCTGATGAGAGTAGGGGCCTAGGCGAAGGACAGTTGAACAGGAAGGATGGGCGGATTATTTCACCCAACTTGCCAGCCCGTCCAACGCAGATGGTCCCCCGCGGCGAGACAAGGAGCATGCGATGCCCGCAAACGACATACGAACCGAAGAGGTCGAGGACCTGCTTACGGTTCTTTCCGCCATCGGGAACAAAGACGTTCTCTTCGCGTTGCTGGAGGACCTGTTCACCATCCGCGAAATCCGCGAAAGCTCGCAGCGCCTGGCAGTGGCGCGCATGTTGGATTCCGGGTTGTCGTATGCCCGCATCGAGCAAGCCACCGGCGCGTCTGCCACGACCATCGCGCGCGTGTCGAAATGCCTGAGCTATGGCGCGGGCGGCTATCGGGCGGCGCTTGACGAATTGGGGCCGCTTGGAGAACAATAGGCACGTACCGGCAGATGAAAGCTGTCGGCTTGGAGAGGGGTCGGTCATGAAACGTTTGCTTATCGTTGTGGACTACCAGAAGGATTTCGTCGATGGGGCGCTGGGGTTCGACGGGGCGGAGCTGCTGGATGGCCCGATTGCCCGGAAAATCGACGAGTACCGCGAAGCCGGCGATGAAGTCTGCTTCACCTTCGACACGCATCACAAGGACTATCTGGAAACCCAGGAAGGGCGCAAGCTTCCCGTTCCGCATTGCATAGAGGGGTCGGACGGCCATGGGCTGTACGGCGCCGTTGCAGACAGGCTGCAGGATTCCGACGATGTGTTCCTGAAGCCCACGTTTGGTTCCACGGCGCTGTTCGAGCGCCTGATGAACCGCCAGACAGTCGCGCTCGGCGTGGGCGTGCCGCCGTTCGAGAGCATCGAACTCGTGGGGCTCGTTTCCAATATGTGCGTGCTGTCGAATGCGGTCATTGCGCGCGCGGCATGTCCCGACGTGCCGATCGTCGTCGATGCGGCCTGCACTGCGGCGCCCGACCTGGCCATGAACGAAAAGGCGCTCGACATCCTGGAAGGCCTGCAGATAGAGGTTATCAACCGCCCCGAGCGCGCATAGAACGCCGCCGTTTCGGTGCATTCGCGAAAGCAGAAGCACCCGGGGGAGAGAGAGTTCCCGGGTGCTTCTTCATCGGCTGGCAGGGGGAGGTCAGCCGAGCGGGTTGGTGCGATACGGTTGCGGCGGCGTGCCAAGGAGGAGAAGCACATCGCCGCAGGATGGCGAGAACAGGCGCCTAGCCTTCGATGGCGATGCTGCGCGATTCTTCAAGCTTCGGCTGCTCCACCTTCTTGGGCACGCTAATCTGCAGAGTGCCGTTGTCGAACTTGGCCTTGATGTCGGCTTCTTCGATTTCCTCGCCCACATAGTAGCTGCGGCTGCAACGGCCGGTGAAGCGCTCCTTGCGCACGAAGGTGCCCTCGTTCTTCTCTTCGGTGCTCTCGGTGGTTGCGGAAACGGTCAGCATGCCGTCCTTCAGCTCGGCGGAAACGTTGTCCTTTTCGAATCCGGGCAGGTCGATGACGATTTCGATGCTGCCTTCGCAGTCCTTGATGTCGGTGCGCATCAGGTTGGGGGTGGAATGCTGCACCGGGGCGCTGCCGAAGAAGGTGTCGAAGGGGTCGGACAGGAATGCGTCGAACGGGCTGTGCGTTCTGCGGGGTACGATCATTGCCATAACTAATCATCTTCCTTTCTTGGTGATGGGCGGCTCCGAGTTTTAACCGCCCACCGTCTCGCTCTCTGTTAACGATTCTCGTTATACGCTCCTTGGTGAGCATCGTCAATTCATAAAACCTAAGCGTTACCTTTTCGAAAACTTAAGTCAAACAGACTCAAGTTATATATATCAGCCAGCATCGGTTATCGTTCGGATGCTGAAATAACCGTTCGGGGCGGCTCTTGCAGGCAAAACTACCGGAACACTCCCCCTTTCGCCCCGCAGCAGCGCGCGCCAGAGACGGCCGCGCCGCAGATCGCGGGAGCAACGTGTTCCAATGGCCTTGTTCTGGGCCACTTGGGGGCTTTGGGCGCGTATAATGGCCGAAAGGGAGCTGCCGGACGAAGGGGACATCTATGGCTTACTATTTCGAGGAACCGTCGCGCACATTCAACGAGTACCTGTTGGTGCCCGGCTATACGTCCGAGGAAACCATCCCGGCAAACGTCAGCCTGAAAACGCCGCTCGTGAAGTATCGTCGCGGCGAAGAAGAACCGCCCATCAGCCTGAACATCCCCATGGTTTCGGCTATTATGCAGGCGGTTTCCGACGACAAGATGGCCGTGGCGCTTGCCACCGAAGGCGGCATGTCGTTCATCTACGGATCGCAGTCCATCGAAGACCAGGCCGCCATGGTTGCGCGCGTGAAGGATTACAAGGCGGGCTTCGTCGTGTCCGATGCCAACCTGTCGCCCGAAATGACGCTTGCCGATGTCGTGGCATTGCTGGAAAAAACCGGGCATTCGACCATGCCCGTTACCGAAGGAGCCAAACCGCACGGCAAGCTGCTCGGCATCGTAACGGAGCGCGACTACCGCCTGACCCGCATGAGCCTGGACACCAAGGTCGGCGACATTATGACCCCGTTCGAAAAGCTGGTCGTGGCGCCTGCGGACACGTCGCTGAAGCTGGCGAACGACATAATCTGGGATCACAAGCTGAACTCGCTTCCCTTGGTCGACGACAAGGGTAACTTGGCCTACATGGTCTTTCGCAAGGACTACGACCAGCACAAGTCCAATCCGCTGGAAATGCTGGACGAGCACAAGCGCTACATGGTGGGCGCGGGCATCAATTCGCGCGACTATGCCGAACGCGTGCCTGCGCTGGTGGATGCCGGTGTCGACGTCCTGTGCATCGACAGCTCCGAGGGCTATTCGGTCTGGCAGAAGAAGACCATCGATTGGATTCGCGAGCACTACGGCGACACGGTGAAGGTCGGGGCGGGCAACGTCGTGGACGAGGAAGGCTTCCGCTTCCTGGCCGATGCCGGCGCCGACTTCATAAAAATCGGCATAGGCGGCGGGTCCATCTGCATCACGCGCGAGCAAAAGGGCATCGGACGCGGCCAGGCAACGGCCACCATCGAAGTTGCCAAGGCCCGCGACGCGTATTTCAAGGAAACGGGCGTGTACATTCCGCTGTGTTCCGATGGCGGCATCGTGTACGACCACCATATAACGCTGGCGTTGGCCATGGGCTCTGATTTCGTAATGCTCGGCCGCTATTTCGCGCGCTTCGACGAGGCTCCGAGCAACCGCGTTCAGGTGAACGGCTCGTACATGAAGGAATACTGGGGCGAAGGGTCCAGCCGTGCGCGCAACTGGCAACGCTACGACCTGGGCGGCGACAAGAAGGGCCTGACCTTCGAGGAAGGCGTGGATTCCTACGTGCCCTACGCTGGCCCGCTGAAGGACAACGTGGCCGTAACGCTTTCGAAGGTGAAATCCACCATGTGCAACTGTGGCGCCATCAGCATCCCCGAGCTGCAGGACAAGGCGAAGCTGACGCTTGTCAGCTCCACGAGCATCGTGGAAGGCGGCGCGCACGACGTGGTGCTGAAGGATTCCACTCCATACGTAAGCAACACCATAGCCCGCTAATCGAATCGTTGGCGAATCGTTGGGGGCGTACCCCGCATATGCGGGGTACGTCCCCAACGCTGTGTGTGCGTTCCGTGGACTGCTCGGCGCGTGCAGCGGATATATGTGCCTTGTCGGGAACGCGAACCAGTGGTTCCAACACGGTTTCCCAGTTTTGAAAAAGTGCGTTTCACCTGCAGATACGAGTGATAGCATGCCCTTTGAAGGAGGGTTGCGTTGCTCACGATTCTGTTCTGGTCGAGCTCATGTCCGTGTAGCCCCTTGCCCCTCCTTCGCCTCCTCTATGTGCGCAGGGCATCGGGTCCCCCTGCGCCACTCTGGTAGCGCCGGCCCTTGCTACGCGGGCCGGCGCACCTTCTCGTTTCGCAGCCTTGTGGTTCGGCGGCCAAAGTGGGGTTGCAGCGGAGGCGTCGGGCCAAGAAGGGCGAGAGCTGCAAAGTCCTCACGATGGGCGAAGCAACCTGGTCGCCCCATCCATTCCGTGCGCTAGAATGGGCGTAGCGAGAGAAAAGGGGGCACGCGATGAAGCTCATGAAATGCCCGGCATGCGGAGCGTCCATTCAGAACCAGGTGACCAGCAGGGTCGTGGTGTGCGAATACTGCGATTCGCAGTTCGTCTTGGATGAAGACACGGCCGAAGCCGTTATCGAGGCGGGAGCTGCCGACGAATATGCGGAGTACTACGCCCAGTGGGAATCGATGGCCGCCTTCGCCGCCGACGCATGCGCCGATTTTCTGGAAGAAATGGGCGACGACTGCGTTTCGGTAAGCAAGAAAATCTACGACGGCCTGGGCATCGACCCCGACGAGGAAGTCTATCTTATCCACGACGATTCCATGCTCGGCCGCGGCAAGAACGGGTTCGCCATAGCGGAAACCGGCCTGTACTGTCGCGAAATGAGCGAGCCTGAGGGGATTTTTCTGGACTGGCTCAGCTTCGCGCAATACGACGATCCCTACATCGATGGGTCGTACATCCAGGTGAACGATGTCAGCATCTGCTACTACACCGACAATAGCGATTTCCTTCCCGATTTGCTGAACCTCTATGTTCAGCTGCAAGATGCTGCGCGGTACCTGGCCTATTGGGACGCAGAAGAGTAAGCCTGCAAGCCCCGCCGCCCCGCCGCCCCGAGGCATTGCCCGCGGGGCAGTCGCATGCGCGCTGAAAAGCGGGCTTCATCGCTTGCTGCGGTCCGGGCGAATGTGCGGTCCGCGCAATTCGCCCGGACCGCAGCAAGCCGCCGGAGTTCTCGGATATGAATTGCAGTCGGAGGAAACCCGCGGCGTTTTGCCGCTGGTTCACCTATACTCGAACCCGACAAAGCAAACCCGTATCGTTCGATAGGAGCATGCACATGGAAACCGAAGCTGCGTGGAAGAAATACGACGAACAGGACCTGCAAGAGGTCGAGCGCATTGCGGCCGACTACATCGACTTCATTTCCGAAAACAAGACCGAGCGCGAGATAGCGCGGGCATCCATCGCCCGCGCCGAGGCTGCGGGCTACCGCGATTTGTACGAGGCCTTCGACGAAGGCCGCACCCTGAAGCCCGGCGACAAGGTGTATGCGCATATTCACGGCAAGGCGGTTATCTTCGCCCACCTGGGCAAGGATTCGCTCGTGAAGGGCATGAACATTCTGGGCGCGCACATCGATTCGCCGCGTCTGGACCTGAAGCAGAACCCGCTGTTCGAACGCAACGGGCTTGTTCACCTGGACACTCATTACTATGGCGGCATCAAGTACTACCAGTGGGTAACGTTGCCGCTGGCCCTGCACGGCGTGGTGGCGAAAAAGGATGGCACGGTGGTTTCCGTGAACGTGGGCGAAGATGCCGACGATCCGGTGTTCTGCGTGTCCGATTTGCTCATTCACCTGGGCAAGGAGCAAATGAAGAAAACGGGCGGCGAAGTGGTGGCCGCCGAGGACCTGGATGTGCTCGTGGGCAGCCGCCCGCTTGTCCTGGGCGACGACGTGGCCGAAAAGAAGGAAGCCGACAAGACCGAGCTTGAAAAGATGGTGGCGAAGGAACCCGCGAAGGCGCTGGCGCTGCAGCTGCTGGCCGAGAAGTACGGCATCGAGGAAGCCGACCTGCTGTCGGCTGAAATCGAGGTCGTGCCGGCGGGTCGCGCCCGCGAGATGGGCTTCGACCGGTCGATGATTCTCGGCTACGGCCAGGACGACTCTGCATGCGCGCATCCGTCGCTGCTGGCGCAGCTGGCGCTTGCCGATGAAACGCCCGAGCGTACGGCCCTTACCGTGCTCGTGGACAAAGAGGAAATCGGCAGCGTCGGCGCTACGGGAATGGCCTCGCAGTTCTTCGAGAACGTGGTGGCCATGCTGCTGGAGCTGGCGGGCGAAGGCGGCGACATCGCCCTGCGCCGCGCACTGGCCTCTTCGCGCATGCTTTCCAGCGACGTATCGGCCGCGCTGGACCCTGCGTATGCCAGCGTGTTCGAACCCAAGAACGCTGCCTATCTCGGCCATGGCCTGGTCTTCAACAAATACACGGGAGCTCGCGGCAAGTCGGGCAGCAACGATGCTTCGGCCGAGTTCGTCGCGCGCATCCGCCGCATCATGGACGATGCCGACGTTGCCTTCCAGACCGCCGAGCTGGGCAAGGTGGACGCAGGCGGCGGCGGGACCATCGCGTACCTGCCGGCCAAGTACGGCATGGACGTTATCGACAGCGGCGTGGCCGTGCTTTCCATGCACGCCCCTTGGGAAGTTACGAGCAAGGCCGACCTGTACGAAGCCTACAAGGGCTATCTGGCCTTCCTGCGCGACGCCGAATAGTTGGCTGCATGCGAGTGCTGGCGCTGGACATAGGCGAGAAACGCGTGGGAATTGCGGTAAGCGACCCGGGCGAGCGCATTGCCACGCCCGTGTGCGTGCTACCCGCCGACGAAGTGCGCGCCGGGGCGAAGTCGTTTCGGCGCGTTCTGGCCGATTGGGAACCCGAATGCCTGCTCTGCGGCCTTCCCCTCACCCTTGGGGGCGAGGAAGGACCGCAAGCGCAGCGCGTGCGCGATTTCGCGGCCGAGGTTTCCAAACTCGTGGCAATTCCATGCGAATTCGCAGATGAGCGCCTTAGCTCGTCCGAGGCCAAACGGAGTTTGCGTGAAAAGGGGTACAGCGAGAAAGCCATGCGCGGCAAAGTGGATATGATAGCCGCAAGTCTCTTTTTGCAAGCTTGGCTGGATGCGCGTGAACCGGCCGACTCTGAACGGTAAAGGAATCCCCATGTCGCCTCGCAAGAACGTTACGTATTCGGCGAATCCCACCCATGCCGCCCGATCGGCTCATGCCAAGGGCGACAAGATGTTTCGCACCTACGACACGTCTGCCATCCAACCCAAACGCAGCCCGCTTCCCGCCATCGTGGGGCTGGCCGTGCTGGTCGTGGCCCTGATCATCATCGTTGTAAGCGTGTTGAATTTCACGCGCAGTTGCGGTGCCACGCAGATGCTGCCGGCGGGGCACGAAGTGGAAATCGTGGTGGCGGAAGGCGAAGGCGCGAAATCCATAGCCAAGACGCTGCTCGACGATGGCCTGATTGCCAGCACGAACGAGTTCACCGACCGCGTCAGCGAGCTTGGCGTGGAAGGCAATTTGCAGCCAGGTGTGTACACCCTGGTGGGAGGCCAGTCGGTCGATGAGATAATCACGATTCTGCAAACGCCGGTTGCGGCCAACACCTTCACGGTGCCGGAGGGATCCACCCTGCTGCAAACGGCCGAGATCGTGGCTGCGGCCACCCAGAACCGCATTACGGTGGATGCCTTCACAGCGGCGGCCGGCAACGCTTCGTACTACGCGAACGACTACAGCTTCCTGGCCGATGCGGGCGAGCAGTCGCTGGAAGGCTTCCTGTTCCCGAAGACGTATCCCTTCAACGACGACTCCACGGCCGAATCCATCGTGCGCTCGATGCTCGACCAGTTCGCCTCCGAAACGGCAACGGTGGATTGGAGCTATCCCGAGAGCCAGGGTCTTTCGCGCTACGAGACGATGAAGCTGGCTTCCATCGTGGAAAAGGAGTCCGACGAGCAGCATCGCGCGACCGTGTCGTCGGTGTTCTACAACCGCATTGCCGCGGGCATGCCCCTGCAGTCCGATGCCACCGTGGCCTACGTGGTCGGCCACGACCCCACGCCCGAAGACGTGCAGGCCTACAACGACTACAACACCTACTACGTTTATGGCCTGGGCATTCCCACGCCGATTAACTCGCCGAGCTTGGCGTGCATTCAGGCGGTGTGCAAGCCCGAGACCACCAATTACTACTACTTCTACTTCGAGCCCAACGGCAGCGGCGGCATGAACTACACGTTCTCCGAAACCTACGAGAACCATCAGGCCGCCTACGAATAGCCAGCTTCGCGGTTTCTGGCCCGCAGTTGCCGGTTTGGCCGTGACCAGCGGTGATTCGCGCGGGTGCCGGGCCCGGCCGTTTTGGCGGCTTGGCAAGATGCGACCATGAAGGGAGCGCGCGCTATGTGCGATAGTCTTCCGGCGAAGCTGTTCGTGCTGGGACATCCGGTGGCGCATTCGAAATCGCCCGCCATGCACAACGCGGCTTATCGTGCCTTGGGGTTGGCGTGGGAATACGGTTTGGCGGATTGCGCGACCGAGCGGCAAGCGAGAGAGGTGCTGGAAGCACGCGACTGGTTGGCCTGCAACATCACCATGCCTTACAAGCCGCTGGCCTTTGCATTTGCCGACAGCCATAGCTCTGCGGCCACGATGGCGCAGGGTGCGAACGTTCTGGTGCGCGGCAACGGCCATGTGCACGCCGACAACACCGATGGCAAGGGCTGCGTTGCCTTTCTGCAACGCTGCGGTGCGCAGGTGGCAGGCGCAAACGTGGTCGTGTGCGGCACGGGTCCCACATCGCTTTCCATTTTGCACGCATGCGTTCAGGCGGGTGCCGCGCAGGTGCTCCTGTTCGGCCGCGACCCCGTGCGCACGCAGCAAGCCACGGCCCGCTATACAGAGCGCTGGCGGGCTCTGCGCGCCGGCGAGGCTCCAGGCAACCTAAGCGGCGCGAGCGGCTTGGATGGGGCAGACAGTTCGAATGGCCCGCAGCGTCTGGGCAGTCGAACTAGCAGTGGCTTCCAGGGAATCCAGCGCGATCTGCGCGGCTGCCACGGCCCAGATGTCCATGATGGGTCCGTCGACCAGGAGAATGGCAACAATCGGGTGGAGCGAACCGAAGCAGACGGCGATTCGCCACCTGTACTGGCACGTGTCTACGATCCGGATGGCGTCGACGACATTGCCAGTGCCGACATTGTCGTCGATGCCACGCCGCTCGGCATGAACCCGGGAGACCCAGCGCCTTTCAACACATCTGCGCTGTCCGCGCGCCAAACCGTTCTGGACGTCGTCTATGCTCATGGCGAGACGGCGCTTCTGGCGGCGGCACGCGCAGCTGGCTGCAACGCGCACGACGGCGTCGGCATGCTCGTGGGCCAAGCCGTGGAGACCGTGCGCGACATTGCGGACATAACGGGCGCATTCGTCATTCCCGACGATCTGGACCTGTTCGACGTCATGCAGAAGGCCATATCGTAGCTCCGCGCGCGATAGCCCAACATGCGGCCACTCTGCGAAATGGCAACCACATTTAGGCCTGACAACTATCGAGGCCCAGCAAAAGCCTCCGAAACGATGCGAATTCCATTGTGAAACGCGGCCGATTCCTTACAGCGACAACTCCATCGCAACATCCCCTTCCCCCAAGGCATCGAGCAGGCTTTGGGCCGTAGCGCCTTCTATGTGGCCGAGTGGCGTGTACTCCCAGGTGTTCGTGTCGTAGAAAATCGAAATCTGATTTCCCTGGTACAACATTACATCGCCGGGAGCCGTTGCGACTTGCCTATCGCTCGTCGGCAGTGCCTGCGGCAGCGAACCTACTTTCTCGAATCCGCCATACGGGCGCAGGGATACCGAAATCGGTCCGTTACCCAGCAGCTCCGCTAGAGCGAGTGCAGCTTCCGTGTCGGCAAGCGTCATCTGAAGCGATACGCCGTTTGCCTTCATCGCAATGGTCGATACGGGAGCGGTGAAGGAACTGCTGTTCGTAGGCGCGTTCGACGATGCTTCCGTGGAGGATTGGGCGGTCTGGACAGTTGAACTTGGCGATGGGCTGATGCTCGCGTCCGAACTGGTCTGGCTGCCCGCGCATCCGGCAAGCACGAGGGCTGTGGCAACCATCGCTGCCAATATCGTATTATTCACGTGGTGCTGTCCTTTCGCATAGCGGCGATTTCTGGGCGCATGCTGCAAATGCGCGAAGCGAATTGCGGCGCTCTCTGCCAGTCGCATTATAGCGTGGCAATCATGTGCGTACGGATTGTTTCCCCGCTGGGCGCGCAATGAAGGCAAGCCGAAAGGGGGCTTCTATGCAGATGCGCAGGATAGTGCTGTTGAACGGGCCGAGCATGAACATGCTTGGCGTGCGCGATATAGATTGTATCGTCCTCGAAGCGATACGGCATTGCATAGCTTCCGAGCAGAGCAACCCGGTAGCCCCTTTTTGCGACTGCGGGAATTCGGGAAAGGGCATGGATCGCCGGAAGCTCGCTAATCAATCCCACTTCGCGGTCCATCGAGTCCAAGAAGCCCGCCGACGCCTTCGTGCTGCCCGTCGACTCGATGAGGTGCTCGACTATCTCGTCTCGGTCGGCTTCGGCTGAATCGAGGATTACGCGCCTATAGGCCATATTTCGCCTTCAGCTCCCTTGTCGCCTCGTCGTAGTCCGCGAACTTTCCCTCGGATACTTTGTGCTCGGCGAGGACCATGCGCTCGAGCAGCTTCTGTCTTGTCGCATCATCGCGGTCGCTCAGCATGCGGTCGTAGTCGTCGCTGCGCATGACCGCGAAGGCCGCAAAGAAAACTCTTGTCGTGAAGCGCGCGACTGAAGCGTTCAAAATGCACGGTTCCCACGAAGAAGGCGTTCCAAGTTTCGAAAGCCGGAGGTCCGGTGACCTGCCGGCTGGTTGCATGTTCCGGGAAAGCAAGGAGCCTGATCCGCGTGACGAGCTCGGGCAAGCCCGTTGTCGGCAAGAAGCCGCCCTGCGGCTCCTGCTCTTTGAAGGTGCGCATCCGAGCGTCGGGCGATGGGAAATACCGGGCGAAGGCGGCGGTCGTGAAAACGAAAATCCGGGTCAGGTAGAACTGCCGCACGCGCCTGCTGCGGCTGGCAGGCGAGTGACAGCAGCAGGCGCTCTGGGAAGGGGCCTCCCTCCCGCCCGCCCTCGCGCCCTCCCGCCCTCGCGCCCTCCCTCCCTCCCGCCGTGTTCGTGAAAACGGGGTTACGGGTGGAAGGGCCCACTAGATGGAGGATTTCGGGCCTTTTGCGGGATGAAATCGGGGTTGCGGGTGGATTTGCTGCTTACCAGCCCAGCGCGAACTGGGGTTATGTCGCGTCGGAGCTGCGGGGAACCTGGAAATCCACCCGTAACCCCGATTTCATTTTCGAAACGGGCCGTTTCTCTGAAACTAGTGGGCCCTTCCACCCGTAACCTCCGTTTCACTAAAACGAAGTCGAGGTTACGGGTGAGCCAGCTTCTGCCCGGGTGGTAGTAAGCTTAACATCTGCGAGCTTGCGAGCTATGAGACGCCGAGCAGCAACGGGATTGGCAACTCCAAGGAGTGCAAAAGGAGGTTATCTTGAAGACAATTGGCATTATCAGCGATACGCATGGGAAGCTGCCCTCTTCGGCCGTGGCGGCGTTGCGCGGCGAGTATGCGGCGAGCCAGGTTTTCCATCATGTTGCAGTCGACGCACAGGACGACATGGTGCTGGCCGCGCAGCCGTGCGACCTCGTCGCACATGCGGGGGATTTCGGATACGCGGCGCGGGCCGAGCAGTGGATAGTCGACGAGCTGTGCGAAATCGCCCCGCTCGTGGCCGTTGCAGGGAACTGCGACTACGGCGAGATGTACGAGCTGAACGGCAGGCCGCTCCCGCAATATGCGGTTTTCGAGGAATGCGGCGTAAGCTGCGCCATGCTGCACGACCCGGCAGACCTAAGAGCTGCGGTTCGCGGGGCGGGCCCCACCAGGCCGTCGTTCATAAGCCCTGCGCCACGCGTTCTCGTGCACGGCCACACGCACGAGCAGAAGGTGATTCTTTCCGCGGACGGGACCGTAACCGTGTGCCCTGGGGCCATATCGCGCCCACGTGGCGGCAACCCCGCAACGGTGGCCATCGTTAAAGTGGACGATCCGGGCATGGTTCTTACCGTCGACATAGTTGCCGTTTGAGCGATTCTCAGTTGCGTTTGCAAGGTGCTTTGCTTGCATCTGTGCGATGCGAGCTATTCAATCTGGCAACCTGTCCATCTGCGATGCGGGCGGCATCTACCTGCGAAAACGAGGAAAGAGCCCCCGCGCGCTGGCACGACCTTGGGCAATGGCGGCCACGAAGCTTCGGCCGTTCGCGCGACCGAGCTGGAGGGGGGCGAACCGCCCACGGCTCTGCCAGCGCGCAGGGCATGGAGGGTGAGAAATGAGGAAAAGGGTCTGACCCTTTTCCACATCCGGATGGCCGCCTCGCGCGTTGGCAGGGCCGTGGGCGGTAGCGAAGGGATGCGAGCTGAAGCCCGCCATGCCGAAAGGGTCTGTCCCGCAGTCGCGCGCGGGGCGTACAATGAAGGCAAGCCGAAAGGGGAGGTTTCTATGCAGATGCACAGGATATTGCTTTTGAACGGGCCGAACATGAACATGCTCGGCGTGCGCGAGCCGGGCGTATACGGAAGCGGCACGCTCGCCGACTTGGAGCGGACGGTCGTGGACTACGCCGCGGCGCGCGGTGTGGCGGTTCGGGCGCGCCAGTCGAACAGCGAGGCCGAGCTGGTGGACGCTATTCAGGAATCGCCTGGCTTCTTCGACGGCATCGTGTACAACCCCGGTGCGCACACGCATTATTCGTACGCGCTGCGCGATGCGGTGGCGGCCGTGAACGTGCCCGTCGTGGAAGTGCACATTTCAAACGTGAACGAACGCGAGGCCTTCCGCAGCGTGTCGGTCATCGCGCCCGTGTGCATAGCGCAGGTGAAGGGGCTGGGCGTGGAAGGCTACTGCCGTGCAGTGGACATCCTGTTGGATGCGCCCGAGCTTGTGCGTCTGGGCGAAGGCTACGAGCAACGCTATCCCGTGGTTCAGCCGGTAATCGTTGCAGGGCGCCCTGACGGGGTCGAACCCGATGGGGCGACGGCAGGGGCGTTCGCTCCGGCCGCAATCGGAGCGACAACTGCGGCAGCGGCGGCGTCTGCGAGCGTTGCAGCAGCCGCGGCTGCGACCGCGAAACCCGTGCCGGTGGCCGGCGCGGCGGATGCGGAAGACGCGGTTCCCGGCACCGAGCCTGCGCCCGCAGCGGCACCCGAGCCTGCGCCCGCAGACGCAGCCCCCGTGCCCGCAGCGGCGCCCGAGCAAGCGCCCGGCGAAGCGGCTCAATCCGCGCGCGAACGCGTGGCCCGGGTGCGCGGCTTGCTGGCGCGGCTGGGGGTGGACGCCCTGCTCGTGCGCGATACGCCGAACATCCAATGGCTGACCGCTATCGACGGCGTGTTCGACGAGGAGCGCGCGCATGCCCTACTCGTGCGCGCAGGGCATGCCGCACCCGTGCTGCACACCGATTCGCGCTATGCGCACGCCATCTGCGCGGCGGTGGAAGACATGGGCGGCGACCTGGTGGTGAACGACGAACGCGCGACCCACGTCGCGTTTGCCCTCGCACAGCTTGCAGGCAGCGGGGAAGACGCGGTCTTCGAAGGCCGCCTGGGCATCGAAGACAGCATTTCCTATGCGGAATTCGCGAAGATGGCGCAGGCGTTCGGCACGGCGCACCTGGGCGCCACGACCGACGTGGTGCTGGGCCTGCGTGGCGTGAAATCGCCCGCCGAGCTGGTGCGTTTGCGTGCAGCCCAGGCGATAAGCGATGCGGCGTTCCAGCACATCGTGGGTTTCATGCGCCCCGGCATGACCGAGCGCGAGGTGCAGCTGGAACTGGAAGACTACATGGTGCGCCACGGGGCCGAGGGCCTGGCCTTCCGATCGATCGTGGCCACGGGACCCAACGGCGCCGATCCGCATGCCGTGCCGGGCGCCACGCGCCTGCAGGCCGGCCAGTGCGTGGTCATGGATTTCGGCGCGAAGGCCTGGGGATACTGTTCGGACATAACGCGCGTGGTGTTCCTGGGGCAGCCCGACGAGCAAAAGGCCCGGGCGTGGGAGGTTCTGCGCCGGGCAAACGAGCAGGTGCAGGATTTCCTGCGCCCCGGCGTTACGGGAAAAGAGGCCCACGAACTGGCCGAGCGCGTGCTTGCCGAAGGCGGCTTCGAGGGCAAGATGGGCCACGGCCTGGGCCATGGCGTCGGCCTGGAAGTGCACGAGCTGCCGGTGCTGAACGTGCGCAACGACCGCCCGCTCGTGGAAGGCAACGTGGTCACCGTGGAGCCGGGCATCTATCTTCCGGGCGAATTCGGCATGCGCTTGGAAGATTGCGGCGTCGTTACGTCTGAAGGTTACGAGGCTTTTTCGCAACTCGGGCATGAACTGGTTATAATTTAGCAGTTTGCAAAGCGAGCGGTGGCGCAGGGCCAGCGTTACACAAGACGGAGAGGACAGCATCGTGGCAATTTCGACGGCAGATTTCAAGAACGGCATGTGCATCGAGTATAACGGCAAGCTGTGGACCATCGTGGAGTTCCAGCACGTGAAGCCGGGCAAGGGTGGCGCGTTCGTGCGCACGAAGATGCGCGATGTGCGCACTGGCCGCATCGTGGACAACACGTTCAACGCCGGCACGAAGTTCGACTCCGTGCGCATGGAAACGCGCAAGATGCAGTACCTGTACAACGACGGCGCCGACTTCAACTTCATGGACAACAGCACCTACGAGCAAGAGGCCATCGGAGCCGACGTGGTGGGCGATGTGGCCAAGTGGCTGAAGGAAAACGACGACGTTACGCTGCAATACGCAGGCGACGAGCTTATCGGCATCGAGCCCATGATGTTCGTGGAACTGGAAGTGACCGAGACCGAGCCCGGCTTCAAGG
>DMNP01000388.1:0-563 GCA_003452695.1 Eggerthellaceae bacterium | reverse complement strand
GTGGAAATCGGCGACGTGCTGCAGGTCGACACGCGCGACGGCCGTTTCGTGAAGCGCGTCTAGCCGAAGCTTATCGTGCAACTTATAACAGCAGGCGAAAGCCACGGTCCGCAGCTTACCGCCATCGTCGATGGCGTGCCGGCGGGCCTGCGCGTTTCCGAGGAGAGCATCAACGCCGACCTTGCGCGCCGCCAGGCAGGATACGGGCGCGGCGGGCGCCAGGCAATCGAGCGCGACACGGTGCGCATCGTGTCGGGCGTGCGCTTCGGCCGGACCATTGGAAGCCCCATTGCGCTGGTCGTGGAAAACCGCGACTGGCAGAACTGGACCGACCGCATGGCCGCATTCGGCGATGCGCCCGACGACCTGAAGCGCGAAACCACGCCGCGGCCGGGCCATGCCGACCTGGTCGGTGCGCTGAAAATCGATTCGAACGATTGCCGCGACGTGTTGGAGCGTGCCAGCGCCCGCGAAACGGCGGCACGCGTGGCGGCTGCGGGCATAGCGCGCGAGTTGCTGGTGGAACTGGGCGTGGAAGTGTTCTCGTATGTAACGTCCATCGG
>DMNP01000083.1 GCA_003452695.1 Eggerthellaceae bacterium | reverse complement strand
GGTCTTTCACGATGCCCGGCAAAGTGTTTGCCAAGAAACCGCCCAGCGCATAGGCAACCTGGAAGTTCTTCACCTGGCGCGTGGTGGCAGAGGGGTCGGCCGTGTCCAGCGACCACACCGAAATGCCCACCGACCCAAGCGACAACCCCACGCCCACCAATACGGCAGCCGCCAGCATTACCGCAGTCGAGCCCGTGCCCGCAAAACAGCACAGCGAAAAGCCGATTGCGCCCAGTGCGAACACGATGGCGGAAGCCAGCGGGGTGCCCAAATGGTCGAAGAGTTCGCCGGTTGCGAACTTCGCGGCGGTCAGCGCCACCCCGGCCAGGGCCACGAGGCTTGCCGCGAACACGGGCTCGAAGCCAGAGGACGTGGCCAGCACGGAAAGGTAGGTGACGCCGCCGCAGCAGTACGCGCCGAGCAGCAGCATGGCCACGAGCAGCAGGGCCTGGTCGCTGCGCGGGCAGGGGCGCAGTTCATGGCGCGCCCGCTTGCGCGTCTTGCCAGCCGGCCCTGCATAGGCCTCCATGCCCATGTCGGAGGGCCTGTTGCGCAGGAGCAGCACCGCAGCAAGACCCACGACCAGCGCAACGGCCGCCTCCACCAGAAACGCTGCCGACAGCGACGAGGCCTCGATAACGCGCACCACCACGAGCGGCATGACGATGGAGGCAACGCCGCTTCCCATGGTGGCCACGCCCATGGCGCTGCCGATGCCGCTGGCGAACCAACGGTTCACGAGCATCGTCATGGCGACGAGCCCGCCAAAGCCGTAGCCGATGCCCAGGGCAATCGCCCCGCCGATGAACTGCGGCAGCGATGTGGCCGTGCTGTATATCGCAAACCCCGCGGCCGTGCACAGGCAGGCCACGAACACGCCGCGCCGGGCATCGAGCAGCGCATAGTAGCGGTCCACGACCAGCATCGCCACGAACGACGTGAAGGTGCGCGCCGAGAGCACGAGCGACCCACCCGTGTCGCCAATGCCCTCCATAGCCACCAGATAGGGCTGATGCACGGAAAACGCCGTGGAAGCCAGCCCGATGTTCACGAATATGAACGCGAAGCAGCAGCCGACGATGACTTTTTCGTAATGTCGCTTCATCATGGGGGCTATGGTACTCCTCGCCTCCGCCGCTGGCCAGCCTCGAAACGGAAACGGGTTGCTTTTGCAGCAGTCGCACGCCCCTCTTGCTCGACCGTCCAGCGGGCTGGGTCAAGGGGGCGTTCGCTTGGCTTCGGCTTTGCCTTTGCATTTAAACAAGGAAGGCGCCTGCAGAATCGCCCACACCCCCTTGCCCCAGCGCTGGGCTGCATAGGGTGACCGTAACTTGCTTTTCGCGGCCGGACAACTATTTCACCTTGCCTGGAATAGCAGCATCTTTTACGGCTAGAATGGAAAAGCGCTAGTTCAAAGAGATGAGTGGACCATGAGTTTCGAGTATTTGGATGCTGAACTGCAGGAGAAAGCGAAAGCCTGCAAGACGCCCGAGGATTTCTTGAAGCTGGCCGCAGATGAGGGCTACGAGCTTAGTGACGAGGAAATCGAGAGCATATCGGGCGGCGGAGGCAGCTGGGGCGGCGAATGCGAAAAATTCAAGCCAAAGCGCCTTGTCATTCGGTAGCGCAGTAAGAATGGGGCACCGGTGCCGGTTCGTTCAAAGGCACCGGTGCTTTGCTGAAAGCGTCCCCTTGCCATGTACCGGTTGCTAAGCAGCAGCCGCTATTTCACCTTCACTTTCTTGCCGACATTCTTCTTGGCGAAGATCTTCTTGTAGGCATTCTTTTTCGCAGCAGGAACCTTCACGGTTTTCACCTGCGACCCTTTCAGGCACTTGCGCACCTTGGCCTTCGTCAGCGCCTTGGACTTCACGATTACGGTCTTGGTTGCGGTGCCCTTGAAGGCCTTGGGCGCAATGCCGACAACCTTGTAGCGCTTTCCGTGAATTACGACCTTTGCCGGCACCCTCACCTTTGCCTGTGCAACAGGGGCTTTCTTGAAGACGGCCGTCGAATTCGTCTTGGCCTTATAGGTGGCGCCAGCAACGGTGGCGGTCTTACCTGCGGGAATGCCGGCTATCTTGAAGCTGCCGACCGCACTGCCGGCATAGCCGCCCATGCCCCGCACGGTGGCTTGCGCTGTGCCGTCGTTTATGTTGCTGGAATACGAAACCGTGTAATCCACGCCCACCTTCAGCATCTTGCCAGCAAGCTTCACGACCGGCGCCGGTTTCACGAAGGTTCCCGTGTAGGGATAGCTGGCCTTGGCAAACGAGACCGTTGCATCGGAAATGCTCGTCTGCGAGATGGTCAGGCGCGCGGTGCCGAAGTGCACCGTGTAGTTGCCCTGGGCGGACGCACCCGCAGCGGTTATGGTGTAGCTGCCGATCTTCTCGCCGCCCGCACGCGACAACGCATAGACGATGTCGGACTCGTGGCCGGCGGGCACGCCTGTTACCTTGGCCGTGAACACGGGGTCGGCGTCGCCATATTCCTTGCTCGCAGCCACGGGCGTTACGGTGACGGCAGCCCGCGAGATGGTGAAGGACTTGTCCGCCACGCCCCGGTAGTTGCCGATGCCCGTTACGAGCACCTTGGCCGTGCCGACTTCTGTGTTGTCGGCATATTCAAGCGTGTAGTCCTTGCCAGCCTCCAGCTTCTTGCCAGCCACCCGCACGGAAACGGACGGCTCGGCCGCTTGCCCGTCATAGATGTAATTGGACCTGCCGAGCGTAATCGAGGCCGACGATAAATCGCGCTTTTCGATGGTCAGGGTAGCGGGAACGAACGTAACCGCATAGTTGCCTTGAAGCGCATTACCCGTTACCGCTATTGCATAATCGCCGATGTTCTCGCCTGCCGTTCCGCGCGATAGCGCGTACTTCACCGCTCGGGAATTGGTCTCGGGCACGGTACCGTAATCGACGATTGCCGTGAAGGTCGGGTCCTTCTCGCCATACGCCTTCGTCGCGTTCTGCGCAGTTACCACAACGGGAGCAGGGGCAATGGACCAGGAAATCTGCTTGTCCTCCGAACCGCTGCCGTCCGACCACACATAATTCTGCTTGTCGACAAGCGACACCACGGCGGTGTAGCTGCCCGCCTTGGTGGCCGCCCCGCCGCTCTTGATGGTATAGCCATCGCCCGCTGCAACGCCCTGCTGCTCGGCGGCATTGTACACCAGGCCGTTGTTCGCAACGGGAACCGGCACCTGTGATGCCATTACCGTGAACATCTTGCGCGCGAACCCGATATATTGCCCCTTGCCGCGTATGAGGGCCATCATCTCTCCGGTATGGGGCGCCTCTTCGAGAACGATATCGTAATCGGTTTCTGAGTTCAGCTCGGCTCCATCGCAGACAACTGTAACGATCGGAGTTGTCCCGGGACCTCGGTACACGACGTTCGACACCGTAACGGTTTCATCCGTTATAAGATGTAAATTGTCCCCGATAACGGCAATGAACGTTGCATCTTTATCGAGCAAGTTCTCGTTTTCCGCCAGCTTGGCGTACATCGGATTGGGCTGGACATCGTCGTTTTTTGCAACGTATATGATGCTCGGATCGGCAATTCCCATGAAGCATTCGGGGCCGAGATACATATCCAAGCTGTTCAGAGTAATCGTCTCGAGCTTCGAGCAGTTCTTGAAAGCAGCTTCGCCCAGCCATTCCACTGTAGAAGGCAGGCTGACCGATGCCAGTCTTTCGCTGTTCTCGAATCCGCTCCTGAAGCAGTTCTCGAACGCGGAAGCGCTTATGGTTTTCAGGGCCGGATTCTCTGCAAACGACAAACTGGAAAGCTTCGCGGCTCCCTTGAATGCTTTCTCGCCTATCGAGACGAGCGTCGCCGGCGCATCGAAGCCCTCGAGCGCGCTGCATCCTTCGAACGCAGAGGCGCCGATGGAAGCAAGCCCGGTGCCTTCGGCAAACACCACCGAGGCCAGAGACGAGCAGTTGAAGAACGTCTTTTCGCCTAGTGCGCCAACCGCTGCGGGAATCCGCATAGCTTGAAGCTTCTTGCAACTGCTGAAAGCCTGGTTGCCCACGTATGAAACGGTTTCGGGAATCTCGAACGCCTGCATGGCAGAGCAACTGGAAAAAGCACTTGCGCCTATTGAACCAAGCTGCGACGCTCGCGACAACGAAACGTCGGCAAGCGAAGAGCAGCCTTGGAACGCAGACGCCCCGATGGACGTCACGGCATCGGGAATGCGCACCGAGGCAAGCTTGTTGCAGCCGATGAAGCCATTCGCCCCGACCATGCCGAGCGATTCGGGAAGGGTCACGCTGACAAGCGCATTGCTGAAGCCCCTTGCCCCCACGGTCGTCGTTCCTTCGCCGAGGGCAACGTTTGCGCAACCGTAGAACATCTCGTTGCCAACCTCCAGCAGAGCCGATTTGTTTTCGCGAAACACCACGGTGTTAACGCCGTTGAACGCGCGCTTGCCAATCGCATCGACCGTCGAGGGAAGCTCGATACGATTGAGCGACGTGCAATCCTGCAGTGCGTAATCGCCGACCGATTTCAGGGCCGAATCATCGTCGAAGGCGAACGACGACAGCAACTTGCATCCCTCGAACGCACGCGCGCCAATGGCGGACACACCCACGGGCAAGCTGAAGCTTACGAGCGAAGAGCACTTCTGAAATGCGCGGTCTTCGATATCTGCTATCTGGATTCCCTCGGCAAACGCAATTTCGCGCAAATCCGTGTTGTCTACAATGGTGCCCGTTTCGTCCGCAACGGTGAAAGCCCCCTCTGCGATGCCCACGACCGGCACGTCTGCCAGCTTCACGGGAACCGTGAGGAACGACGTCGTACGGGTTATGCCCACTATCCAAGCGCCTTGCCCGCCCGGGCTATAGGCATAGCGCAACGCCGTGGCCTCGTCGACGGGCAGGGACTGCACGATTTTCTCGAACATCTCGGCGTTCTTCAGGACGTTCTTAACGTAGAAGCAGAAGACCTTCGAGGTTGTCTTCACCAGACTCAAAGCAGTGCATCCGCCGAAGGCGCTGCTGTCGATGGCATCCAGCATCGACCCATCGCCTACCGTCAGCTCGGAGAGCGCCGTGCAGCCTTGGAAGGCCGAGGCGCCGATCGTCGCCACCGATGCGGCAATCGAAACGTTCGCGAGTTTCGTAAGCGATTTGAAAGCGCGCGATCCGATGGACGTTATGCCGTCGCCTATTTCGACGGATACGACTTTATCACGGTGAGCGTACCAGGGCACAGCGCTATCCGATGTCCAATTCGTCATGGATCCTTCGCCCTGGATGGACAGGAGGCCTTCGGAGCTGAGGGTCCAGGTGGCGGATTCGCCACATGCGCCGCTTGCCAGAGGATCGCCTGCCTCTCCCCCGCCTGCACCTTCGCCCTCGGCTTGGGTGGCCAGGTCGCCAGGCGCGGTCTTCAGGGTGGCGGAATCGTCCAAGGCGAACGCTTGGGCTCCTGCAAAGGCCGGCGCCAACCCGAGCACGACAGCCAATAGGCCGACGATGATGAAAGTCCTGGCAATCGACCATGCTACGGCCCTTGCCGTTGCCGTTCCAGGCACCCCCTTCGCCATTGACGAACTTGTCTGCACGGTTTCCGAATGATTCACGAGCACGTTTGCAGTTGTCATGATGACCCCAATCTGCCCTTTTCACCAACGCGAAGCTTCTTGCCCCCGAAGGACACGTTTTTCAATTATCCAGAGTATAGCAGCCAGCGAACTGAAAAAGCGCAGTACAGCGAATCATTCTAGTCTGGCAACCTTAGCGGAGTTTCACGACCAGCCCTGCGACTATGCGCCGCAGGGCGCAAGTGCAAAGCGGGCCGGGCGCACTGGCCCGGCCCGCCTGGGTCGCGATTGTCGGCGCCGCGCAATGCGGCATACCGCCTATTCCACGATTACGTAGTGCACGTACATCGGACCGTGCACGCCTTCCACGCGCACGAGCTCGATGTCGGCCGTGGCCGAAGGGCCGCTGATGAAGCATACCTGGGAAGGCAGCTTCTGGCCCTCGTAGCCAGCCATTATCTCGCCCATCGTGGGCACGATGGCATCTGCGTCCACCACGGCTATGTGCACGAGCGGCAGAAGGCTGATGGCCCGGCCGCACGAAGCGCTCGTGGGCTGCACGATGGTCGCGGTCTCGGCGATACCGCCCGTGGCATAGGTAACGCCATAGGTGGCAACCGCGGCGTCGTCCACGTTTTCCTGGCCGCGCGCCTCGTCCCACACGCTTACCTTCGTCACGGCGTCCTGCGCGTTCAGCGCGTCGTACACGCCTGCCTGCTCGAAACGGTCGTCGGCCGCGCACACGACAGAGCATGCCGCCCCGGTGTCGGGCTCGCCCTGGCCGGCTATCTCGGCGATGGTCGCCGCCAAGTCGGCCCGCGAGCAGCGCTTCACCTGAACGCGCACCTTCTCGGCCTCGTCTACGAACATGTTCACCAGCTGGTCGTGCGAAAGCCCGTCGGTCACGCGCGCCGGCTTGAAATCCCATTTGGGCAGACCCACGTGCTGCGCCACCTTCGCGTGTCCCAACTGCTTGGAAATCGGATTCAGCAGGTCATCCAGAGTCTTGTGTCCCAACGCCATTACCGATCACCGCCTTCCCCGTCGGTCGAATCCTGCGCCGCCTCGGGCTGGTCTGCGCCGGCCGCCAGCCCTTGCTTGTGCTCCTTGAACCAGGTGCGGAAGCGCATGGGCGAAAGCACGTCGAAATCGCGCGTGGACGTCCAGCCCTTCACGATGGGTATCCAGGCGCTGTTCTCGCCGAGCGCGTCCTCGCCTTGCGCGAGGGCCTGCATCACGGGGCGGCCGACGGTCATGGCGGCCATGTACACGGGCACGTTGGACCACATCAGCTCTAGCGCATCGAACACGGGCACTTCGATGGCATGGTTCTTGTGCTGGTCGACCATGTTCATGCGATGCTGGCGGATAAGGTCGTGCAGCGGGATGCCCACCGGGCAGTGCTCGGAGCATGCGCCGCACAGCGAGCAGGCGAACGGCAGCGTGTCGGCCTTGTCGTAGCCTTCCAGCGCAGCCGTGAGCACGATGCCCATGGGGCCCGGATAGATGGAGCCGTAACCGTGTCCCGTGATGTGACGATACACCGGGCAGATGTTCAGGCACGCGCCGCACCTGCAGCAGCGCAGCATGTCCTGGAACTCGCTGTTCGCCAGCTCGTGGCGGCCGTTGTCCATAAGGATGATGTGCACTTCATCGGGGCCGTCCATCTCGCCGGCACCGCGCGGACCGCTGTCCAGCGAGAAGTACGCCGTCATCTTGGCACCGACCGCGCTGCGCGGCAGCAGCGCCATCATCGTGTCCAGCGCATCCAAATCGGGCACCAGGCGGTCGATGCCCACGAACACGATCTGCACCTTGGGGAAGGTGTCGACCATGCGGCCGTTGCCCTCGTTGGTGACCAGCGTTACCGAGCCGGTGGACGCCACGCCGAAGTTGCAGCCGCGGATGCCCACTTCGGCATCCATGAATTCCTGACGCAGAATCTTGCGCAGGAAGTGGGTTATCTCTTCGGGCACCGACGAACCGTCGTATCCACGCTTCTCGCGGTAGATCTCGGCAATGGCCTCGCGGTTGAAGTGCAACGCGGGCACCACGATGTGCGAGGGCTTCGACTCGGCGGTCTGCAAGATGTTCTCGGCGCAGTCGGTCTCGACGATCTTTATGCCCGTTTCCTCCAGGATTTCGTTCAGGCCGACTTCCTCGGTCATCATGCTCTTGGATTTAACGGCATAGGCGGCACCGTGTTCCTCGAAGATGTCGAGCACTTCCCACAGCGCATCGTCGCCCGTGGGCGCGTAATGCATGATGCAACCGTTGGCCTCGGCGTTCTTGGCGAACTGCTTCACGTAGAAGTCCAGGTTCTCGGTTACGTGGTTGCGCATTTCCACCGCGTGCATGCGCAGGTCGGCCCAGCCATCGCCCATTTCCTCCACGAGATCGCCGCGCTTGGTGTAGAACACTTCCTGGGCGGTCTTGATGGCATTGTGCTTGAAATCGTCCTCCAGGCATTCGGATACCCGCTCGCGCAGGTTCTCCTCGGTGTTGTACATAATGGCCATGGCTACTCCCTCGAATCCAGAATCTGCGCGATGTGCATGACGCGAATGTCGCGGTCGAGCCTGCCGTCGGAGCGCATGCGCCCGAGCGCGCCCTTTATGTTCAACAGGCACGGCACATCGGCGCCGCAGATGACGTTCGCGCCGGTGTCGATGATGGTCTGGCACTTCTCGTAGACCATCTCGCCTGCAATTTCGGGCTGCTTGAACGAGAAGGTGCCACCGAAGCCGCAGCAGCGGTCGGCATGCGCCATTTCGCGATATTCCAGGCCTTCTACGTTTTCCAGCAGTTTCAGCGGCGGTTCCTTAATGCCGAGCAGCCGCGTTACATGGCAGCTCTTGTGATAGGTGACCGTATCGTGGAAGCTGGCGCCCAAATCGGTTACGCCCAGCTGGTTCACGATGAAGTCGGTGAACTCGAAAAAGCGCCCGGCCAGGTTCTGGGTGCGCCTAAGGTACACGGGATCGTCCTTGAAGACGATTGGGTAGTCGTTGATGATGGCGTTCATGCACGAACCGGTCAGCGACACGATGGTTTCGTATTCGGGAGTATCGTAGGCATCGACGATCATCCGGGCCGCCGGCGCCGTTTTCTTGCGGTAGCCCGAATTGATAAGGCCCTGTCCGCAGCAGACCTGTTCCTCGGGCAATTCCACCTCGCAGCCCAAGCGCTCGAGAACGTTCACCGCTGCGATGCCGATTTCCGGATAGATCATATCGACCATGCATCCGGGAAAGAATGCTATCTTCACGACGCCCTCCCCTCTTGCACGCCCCGCATCGAGGCGATTGCACAACCCAGCATGCCGAACCCCTTTCCTCTAATGGTTGTAATGCGATTTTCGCAGCGCAGACACGCAATTTGCCGAAACAATCGAAACGCTTCGCCAGACGCCCAGGGCTGTCCGGCGCGTGAATCGGCTCCGAATGTGACCGCGTTTAAAAAACCGCAACATTTGAAAGGAAGACGCGATAACCGTCCGTTTCCATCTCCCCTTCTCCCAAAGAAGGATTAAAGCAAACTCCCCTTCATAAATCAATTGCAGACTCGAACTAATTCACTCGACATCCGCGGGCGGTTCACACTATGCAGCGCGGCGGGCGGCCGAGCAAGAGGGGCGCGTGAAATGTTACCGCGCGCAAGGCTGTTTTCCGCAGCCGGGCCGGCGCCGAGAGCGCCGGGATGTGGAAAAGGGGAGGGCTTCACGGGCGAGTATCATCGCGTCTTCGCTGTGCTGCTGCGTCCTAAGGTTCCCAGCGCACGTTACGTCGAGCTCTTCGACTTCCTTTGCGAAAGAAGAGTTAATTCGATATTATAAAAAGATTCAAGTGAAAGGAGGAGTAATGGCTACCCAAGACATGCCTATAAAGCCAATACGCAAACCATGCGCAGCCGATGTTGCAAAATACATGCTTGTCAAAAAAGGGTCTTTAACTGGGTACCAGCTTGAAAAACTCCTCTATTATTGCCAAGCATGGAGCCTTGCCGTAAATAAAAAGTCCCTGTTTGACGATGAGATCCGCGCATTTGAAAACGGTCCGGTCGTGCCAAGCGTTTCCTACCAGCATCAAGGCAGGATGACAGTTATGCCATCGCACATTTCGGGTGATATAAACGCGCTTAGCGATAGCGACATTTCTTTAATTGATGCCGTACTCGATGCTTACGACGGCTTGTCTGGCGACGATCTGGTTGAGTTGAGCCATAGCGAGGATCCTTGGCCAACGTATTGGAATCATCGCACGGGTCGTTCTAGTGCTGCAATTATTCCAATCGATGCGATACAGGCTTATTATTCGAAGCTACTTGCGGCAGACGATTACGTTAAGGCGGCTCACCACGTTCCGGTCTTCGATCACCCAAAGAATATGTATGTCTCATCGGCAGATTTCGATTGGTTGGTCGATTACCTCGAAACTGAAGAGTAAATAGTCGTATGGATAATGCTTTATCACCTTGGGCACATATTGTTCCTATAGATGATTTGGATCAGGAGGCAATCAACGCATTTCGATGCGGCGTTGAGGTCTTCGACGAGTGGTTTCACCGCAAAGGCAAGAATGCCGCCGCGAGAGATGAATGCAAGGTTCATGTATGCGTCGACAGCGACGGCATTCCGGTTGCTTTTTTCACATTGTCTTCAACCGCAATTAATCCTGCCGATGTTTCAAATAGCAGTAGGGGCGGTCTCAGCGGTCCAATTCCTGCAATTCTGATTGGGAAAATGGCAGTCTGCCAAAAAATGCAGCGTAACGATGGCTGCGGGACCCGTGTCCTTCACCACGCCATGATGCTGGCAACTGAGTCTTCTGAAATCGTCTCAGCGCGCCTTCTCGTTGTCGATGCATTTTCACCCGGCCTCATTACATGGTACGCGAGTCGCGGTTTCACATCACTGCCGCACAAACCCGACCGTTTAGTTTGCAAAATGAGCAAAGCTCGTAAAATATGTCTGGGCTTTGAACAGGGTTATTTCATTCGCTAATCGTCGCTGATCATAGAGCAATTCACGGTATAAGGCGCTCTCCCGCTCATCCTCGCCAAACCATTCCTCCCACATGTCGTTCATCTCGGCGATGAGCTCGTTGGCTGTCGTCTCCGTGTCGATATTGCGGGTCACCTCGCCCTCGAGCAGGTGCAGCCCCCCCCGTTGGCATACTGCTCCGCCATCTTGAACGACTTCTTGTGGTCGCGCAGCTCGTCGGGCGTGAAGGTCAGTATCAACTGCTTGCCCTTGCTGACCTGCGCCAGGATCTGGGCGAAGTTCGCCCTGTTCTCGCCCAATGCGCGGGCGATAGGCGTGTCGACGAACAGCGGTGACTCGAATCCCGACACCTCGTGCATCGCCAGCGTGAAGGACAGCGCGAGCAATGCGCGCTCGACTGCGAAGCAGGCGCCTGCGCAGGAGAAGCCGGTCTTGTCGTACAGCGCCAGCTGGTAGGTCTTTCCCAGCTCGACGTGATCGCATTGTTGTCCTTCCATACAAGTCTCTTGAAAAGCCGTTCGGCCTCGGAAGCCATCAGGCGACGCGCCTCTTCGATGATTTCCTTCTCGACCTTGGCGAGGATGTCGACCGGAATTGAACAGGCATATCGATGGCTTGCATTCTTGAACGAAAAAAACGACCCGCGTCAGAAACGAAAAGCTCTGCGTGCGCGGGAAAGACGAGAAACGTCGAAGGCGAAACACATTACCGCGCGGCCGAACACCTTTAGTTCCCGGCGGCATTCTAAACCCCAGACATGCGATCAGCTCCGCGCAACGATCTCGGGATCTTGAAAACTCGCGCCGTTTGCCGGATTATGTTGGACAAGGGAGAGCAGCGGAGGTTGCACATGGGCGGATACGTCAACTACAGCGTTGTCGACTTCTCCAAGAGTCTCGAGTCGAGCTTT
>DMNP01000079.1 GCA_003452695.1 Eggerthellaceae bacterium | reverse complement strand
CCGGCATCGCGCTGGGCCTCCGCCCGGGCGTAGTCGGGTGCCCAGGCGGGCACGGGCCGCAACGGGCCGGCCGCTTCGCCGGGACCGGCCGAGTCGGCTGGTTTCCCCGTTGTCGCCGTTTCTGGCAGGGCGCCCGCTCCCGCAACGCCCGGATTCCCTTCCGCCAGGGCATCTGCGGGGGCGTTTGAAATCGACGGCGCAAAGGCCGCCTGCAACGGAGTTTGCCCATCGTGGCCGGGTGCGGGACCCTGCGGCGCACCTGCCAGTGCAGCATTTCGGGCATCGGGGCCCTGCAACAGCACGTGCTTCACCCCGCGCGTTTCCATCACTTCCAGGTCTACGCCGTACAGATCGCGCATGCTTTCGTGCGTGACCAGGTCGTTCGGGTCGCCCGCAAAGGACACCGCGCCGTCCTTCAGCCCCACCACCACATCGGAATAGGCGATGGCCTGGTTAATGTCGTGCAGCACCATGACGATGGTCATGCCGAACTCGCGGTTCAGGCGGCGCACGAGGTCGAGTATCTCTATCTGATAGCGGACGTCCAAATAGGTGGTCGGCTCGTCCAGGAACAGGATGCGGGTGTTCTGGGCCAGCGCCATGGCAATCCACACGCGCTGGCGCTGGCCGCCGGAGAGTCGCACCAGCTCGCGGTCGCGATAGGCGTCCGTGCCCGTAACCTGCAGGGCCCAGTCCACCAGCTGTGCGTCCTCGGCGCCCAAGTCGGTCATGGGCTTGCGGTAGGGTGCGCGTCCGAGCTCCACGAGCTGCTCGACGGTCATGTCGTCGGCGGCCGTGTTGTTCTGGTGCACGATGGAGACCTGGCGCGCGAAGTCCTTCAGCCCCATGGCCGCGATGTTCCTGCCGCGCAGGAACACCTTTCCGCGGTCCGGCTGCAGGTTCTTCGTCATGAGGGCGAACAGCGTGGACTTGCCGCACCCGTTCGGACCCATCACCGTGGTCACCTTGCCCTGCTCCACCAGCATGCACACGCCGCCGAGCACCCGGTTCTTGCCATACGCGAAGGCCACGTCGCGCACTTCCATGGCAGGCAAGCGTCCGTCCTGTGCGCGCGGGGCCGCACCCGGCGTTACGGCGGCGCTGGCCGGGGCGTTTCCGAAAGCTACCGCGGAATCGCCTGGAGAGCCGGGCACGGTCGCGGGCGCGGGGGCCGTGCGCAGGACGGCTTGCGAAGAGGCGGTTTCAATCCGATTAGGCATACTTCTTCGACCCCCTGAGCAGCAGGATGAAGAACGGCCCGCCGATCACGCTCATGACGATGGCGGCCGATATCTCGTTGGGCGCCATGATGCTGCGCCCTATCGTGTCGGCCAGCAGGAACATGAATGCGCCGAAGAGCATGGTGAACGGCACGAGCGCCTTGTGGTCGCTGCCAACCAAGATGCGCCCGATATGCGGCACGATAAGCCCCAGGAAACTGATGGGGCCCACGATTGCAGTGGAGATGGAGGCCAGCACCACCGCCACGACCGACACGAGCAAGCGCGACCGGTTCACGTTAACGCCGAGCCCCCGCGCCGTGCGGTCTTCCAGCTGCAACATGTTGCAGGTGTGCACGCAGAACAGCGACAGCACGAGGCCGACCGCCGTGTACGGCGCAAGCGTGGCCACGTCGGACCAGGTCTTCATGGTAATGCTGCCGCTGACGATGGAGCTTACCCCGTTCGACGCCCCCGCCGCGCCGAATGCGCTGGACAAACCGGTGAACAGCGCGTTCACGGCCACGCCGACCAGTATGATGCGCAACGGGCTGAGACCGCCCTTCCATGAAAGGCCGTACACCAGCGCAAACGCCACCACTCCGCCGAGGCATGCGAACAGCGGGGTGTAGAAGTACAGCAGCGGGGCGAAGGCCACCACGAGCACTGCCGCGAAGCTCGCGCCGCTGGATATGCCGATGATGCCCGGGTCGGCGAGCGGGTTTTTCAGCACGGCCTGGAACAGGACGCCCGACGTGGCGATCGCCGCTCCCGCCAGCAACGATATGGCGATGCGCGGGAAACGCAGGTCGAATATGGTCGACACGTTCTGGTCGTATTCGAAGAACAGCCCGCGAATCAGCTGGTCGGGCGCCACTTTCAGCGTGCCCGTGTTCGCCGCCAGAAAGACGAGCCCCACCAGGGCAACCACCATTACGACGAACGAGGCCACCGCGCGGATGCGCCGGACCCGCTTTCGCTTCGCGTCTGTGCTCAGTTCCATTCCGCTCATCTTTCAACCGCGTGGCGCGCCGGGGGCAAGCCCGGCGCGCTTCCTCCTATTCGTCGTACAGCAACCCTTGCAAGAGCTCGAGTGCCTGCGGGTAGTCGAAGGTGGCGCTCATGCCGAACAGGTCGTAGGGCAAATCGTGCACGCGCCCGTCCTGCACGGCCCGGAAGTGCTTCCAGATGTCGTTCGTCTGGAATTCTTCGGCAAACATCTGCTTCACCTGGTCGGGCAGGGCATGCGAGCAGCGCAAGATGATGTCGGGGTCCTTCGTCTGCATGTCTTCGGTGTTCACCGAAAGGAAGTCCTCCGCAGCCCCCGCGTACACGTTCTCGCCGCCCGCCAGCTCCACCAGGTTGCCCACATACGAATTGGGCGTGGCTATGACATAGGAACCCGGCATGCCCATGAGAACGAGTACGCGGGGCCGTGTCTTCGCAACGTTTTTCGCCTGGTAAGAGCGGTAGAAATCGGTGAATTCCGCCACGAGCGCGCTTGCCTGGTCGCGTCGGTCGAATATCTCGCCGAGCTCTTGGATGGAGCGGTACATTCCCTGCACGCTCTTCAAGTTCAGGAACGCGTAGTCGCAGCCGACGGCCTCGTATTTTGGCTGCAGATCGGCCTGCAGGCTGCCCGGACTGAGAATCCAATCGGGTGCAAGCGAGCCGACTATCTCCATGTCGGGGCTCATGGGCGGGCCCACCTCGGTGGCGCCGGCATAGCGCTCGGGCGTTTCGAACAGCGAACTGTGCCCCACGCCCACCAGGTCCAGCTCCAATCGGTCGCACACGTCCACGACCGCCGGCGATGTGGCCACGATGTTCGGGGTGCGCCCCAGATAGCGAACCTTCTCCGCGGCAATCTGCACGGCCGCGCGCTCCTGCGGGTCGGTTATCTCGAGCAGTTGCGACACTTCTCCGGCAATCGCGGAAGCCCCGCCCGCCTGCACGGTGGAAGCCGAGCTCGCCTGGGCGGCAGTCGTTTCATGCGCCTGTTGGCCTGTTGCGCGGGACACGGCCGTTTCCCCGCTGCGCGGCGAATCCGATGCCGTGGGCGCAACGGTCGCTTGCGCAGCGCCGCAGCCGGACAACGCGAGGCCGTAAAGGGCGAGCATGGCCGCAACCATCAGGAGCAAGAGCACGCGGCGTGCGAGGCGCCCGCCTTCTTGCGCAGGTGCAATGGAAGGCCGCGCGAGGCTCGCGCGCGCCGGCAAGGGGCGACGATGCGCTTGTTCTCGCCGCAGGTCGATGATCATCGCCCTAGCCACGGCTGTACTCCTTGCTGTAGTCGTCGGGGTCCGTCCCGCCCCATCGGTTCCAATTGCGCCTGAACACGTACACGATGGTCGCCGCCACGAGCATAAGGACCACGCCGGCACCCACGATGGCCAGCCACAGGGCCAGGTAGGGGGAATTGGGTCCGGCAAATGGAGCCGATGCGTCCTGGCCGCCTGTTTCGGCGGCGCCCTCCGGTGCGGTCGAGAGGCTGAGGCCCTGGGCGGTGGCGCCGCCCGTTGACTGCACGAGGCTATCGGCGCTCGAGGCGGCATCGCCCGTTGTCGCATTCGCGCCATCGTCGGCAACCCCGCCCGCAGCTGCGGCCGACGATCCAGCGCCCGCCTGGGTCGCCGACTGCCCCGCGGTGGCTGCCGGGTTTGCTGGCTGCTGTCCTGTTCCTGCCTGCTGTTCGGACGCCGATTGCTCCGCTGCCGTTTGCTGGTCGGGCACTGGTGCCGCCTGAGGCGCAGGGGATGTTGCCCCTTGCTCCGTTGCGGCTGCTTGCGATTGCTCGGTGACGATAGTCGCCGCGAAACCGGACGAGGCCGGCTTGCTGAAATTGTCGGCATACACGTAGAACACGACATCGCGGCCCATGGATTCCACGCGCATCGAAACGCGCACGATGCCGTTTTCGCTTGGCAACTGCACGCACACGTCGTTCGTCGTGCCGTTGGCATCGCGCCCCGTGCCCGTCACGCCCATGGCGGGAGTCGCCCATCCCGAGCCGCCCCAATCCTGCACGAGGAACGTGTGGCCCGATGTAAGGTCGACCAGGCTCATCCGGATGGTCAGATAGCATTCGCCCGTGTCTGCCACCTCCATCATGCCGGCAGACGACACGCAGCTGTCCACCATCGCCTGTCCCGTGGCGCGGGCCGACGCCCCGCCCGAATCCTCGATTTGCCCGGTCACCGGATGCTGGTAGCTTGGGTGCACGTCGCATGCGTACACGTTTCCCGACACGGCATGGGCCGCTGGCGCGCACGACAGCGCAAGGCACATAGCGATTGCCAACGCAAACGCCCATGTGCAAACGCGCAGGCCCGTACATGCCATGCGAGCAACCGGCGCCTGCAGCGTAAGCGCACTGCGATGCCTCTCCCCCATTTCGAAACCCCGCCTTGCGCATGAAACCAGGCTTCGCCGAGCAGCGCCTCGGAGCTTATGCGTAGAAGGGGGAGTCGTGTTGCTTATTTCGTAGACGTTCCTCACAGCACCTCGTCGAAGATCCAATCGCGCCGGCGAAGCAGGGCGCTTCCAGCGCCGAGCGCCACGACGGCAACGCCCCCCGCCGCGACCGGGGCCAAGGCGTTACCAAGCGGGGGATGCTTCTCGGATGCGCTCGCAGCGGCTGAGGCCGCATCGCCGAGGGCGCCCGCAGGCTGCACCTCGGTTATCCGCGTCGTTGCGGATTTCGGCGCTTCGCCTGTTGCAGTGCCGTTCTGCGCCGATTGGCTTGCAGCGGCGGGCTTGGCATTGCCCGCCGGCAAAGACGAAGCTGCTCCAGCGGGAGCCGCAAGCGCGGCCGTGCCGACCGCCGTCGGCAACGTGCTTCCGGAAACGACAAGCCCCGAACTCGCCGCGCTTGCAGGGTTCGCATTCGCAGCCGAAGAGCCGCTCCCCTGCCCCGAGGAATCGCCCGAAGTATCGCCGGGGGAATCCGAGCCGGACGAATCGGTCGTCCCGGATTGCGAGCCCCGGCTGACGGTCGACGTATCCAGCTTCAAATACATCGATTGCGTTCCCGTGCCCGCGGCGATGGATTCCATGATGGGCACGAACACCTGCAGCGGCACGAGCCCGTCCGACTTCGCCTCGGCGACGAGCGGCACCTGCACCTGCGCCGGATAGTCGGCGCCGTAGCTATCGGCCAGCACGTCTTCGCCGTCCATCTGGTACGAAAGGACCTTGCACGCCTTCGTCTTGCCCGTCGGAGCGCCGTAGGAATCGGTGCCGTATCCCGATAGGTAATAGCGCAACGTGCCCAGGTAGCTGGATTGCCCGGCGAAGGTAACCCGGTTCAGCTTCAAGGTAAGCGTGTATGCGCCGTCCTTCACGCGCAATGCAAGCGTATGGTCCATCGCCGCATCGGCCATGGAAAGCGTCTCGCGGTCCACCTTCACCAACGTGGCACGCACCGTGAACGTGCCGTCGGGCAGGTTCTTGAAATTCAGCTTCTCCGACGCAGACGCAGACGAGTCCGATTCCTTCTTCCCGGCATCGGAGCTCCCCGATTTCCCGGAAGATCCAGAGCCGCTTTTCGACCCCCCTTCAGAGGATCCCGCATTGCCCGAGCCGCCGCCGGTTCCGGACTTCGAGCCTTCGCTTTTCGATCCGTCCTCGTCGTCTTGCTTTTCACTGGACCCGCTCGTCTCGGACTGAGTGTCATCCGCCTTCTTCAGCGTGGCGTAATCGGCACGCAACCGTACGAACTGCCAACCGCTTCCCGCGTTTATCGAGTTCATCACGGGTACGTAGACGCGCACGTAGCATTCGCTTGCATCCAGGTTCCACGGAAATGCGACTTCTTTCGGGTATGCCCGCCCCGCCATGACGGCATCGGCGCTCTTCTTGGCGTTGTAGTCGTCCTGTATGCCGTAGGTGGAAACGACGCTGGCCTCGACAGCCTCGCTTTCGCCGGGCAAACCCGATCCAGTCCAGTTGGGAAAGCACTCCACGCATCCCAGATAGCCCTCGAGCGCGCCCAGCTTCACCGGCTTCAAAGCCACCCTCAACGTTGCCCGGCCATCTTCCACGTCAAGCTGCGCGGGGTTTTCCAAGGCACCGTTGCACATGGACAACGCATCGCCGGAGGCCTGGTAGGCCGAAAGTGCTACCGTATACCGGCCGTTTTCGGGCGTTGCGGCATATGCCGCCGTAGCGGCAAGGAAATTCGCCGCGAAAAGCATCAGCACGATTCCGGCAATGCATGCACGCGCCCAGAGGTAGAGCATGTTTCCCCCCGTGCGTAGTGCGTCGGATTCCCACGTGCGAATCACGTAACCGCCCCTTCCGGCCACCCGCCCCCGAAAAGCCGAGAAGCCGCCGATACAGATAAAGTTAACTAGTGCATACTATCTGAAACCCGTGGAAAAGACAACCATGACTAACTCGTAGGTGATTCGTTCCCGTTTCCCTGGTTACTGCCCACGGCCAGGCCAGCGGCGGGGGCGGGGAGAGG
>DMNP01000130.1 GCA_003452695.1 Eggerthellaceae bacterium | reverse complement strand
GATTTCTCTTTTGTAGCCCCTGTTGAAAAGCCAGGGGGTTCCGTCGGACGAATCGGGAATATCCCTTGCCCACATTTACAGGTCTTGGAGGGCGACGATGGCGAGGCCGTCGTTGCGGATGGTTTCCATAGCGGCGGCGAGGGCTTGGGCGGCGGCGATGGTGGTGGCGTAGGTGACGCCGTAGCGCACGGCAGCCAGGCGCAGCTCGTGACCGTCGCCGCGTGAGCCATGGCCGAACGGCGTGTTGATCATGAGCACGATCTTCCCTTCGACGATGAGGTCCACGACGCTCGGGTGGCCTTCGCTTACCTTGTTCACCCTTTGGCATGCGATGCCGGATGCGGTGAGCGTCTTCGCGGTACCGCCCGTACTTATGACGTCGAAGCCCAGGCGAGCGAAGTCGCGCGCGATGGCGGAAATCGAGCGCTTGTCGCGGTCTGCCACGCTGATGAACACGCCGCCAGAACGAGGCAGCTCGTAGGAAACCGCCAGCTGGGTCTTGGCGTACGCGGCAGGAAACGTGCGCGCGATGCCCATGACCTCGCCGGTGGATTTCATCTCTGGGCCCAAGACGACATCCGATCCGGGGAAACGCCCGAACGGCATGACTGCCTCCTTGACGGCACAATACCCCAGGTCGCGGTTATCGGGTGGAAGGTCCATGTCGGCAAGCTGCTCGCCTGCCATGACGCGCGCCGCCACCTTAGCCAGAGGGACGCCGGTCGCCTTGGACACGAACGGCACGGTGCGGCTGGCGCGCGGATTGGCCTCGATGACGTAGACCTGCTGGTCCTTCACGGCGAATTGGATGTTCAAAAGCCCGCGCACGCCAATGCTCAGCGCCAGCTTCCACGCGATGTCGCGCAACTGGCCCATGAGCGCGTCCGAAAGCGAAAACGGCGGTATGCAGCACGCCGAGTCGCCCGAGTGGATGCCCGCCTCCTCGATATGCTCCAAGATACCGCCGATGTAGACGTCCTCGCCGTCGCAGGCGCAGTCGAGGTCGACTTCGACCGCCGACTCGAGGAACTTGTCCAGGTACACCGGATGGCCGGGGGATATCTTGGCCGCCTCGCCCATGTAGCGGCGCAGCTGCTTGGCGTCGTAGACGATGGCCATTCCCCGCCCACCCAGCACGTAGCTGGGCCGTACGAGCAACGGGAACCCGATGCGGTCGGCCACGCGCACGGCATCGTCGAGCGTGGTGGCATCGCCCGCAGGCGGATACGCGATTCCCAAGCCATCCAGCATGCCGGCGAACCGGTCACGATCCTCGGCAAGGTCGATTGCATCGGCCGCTGTTCCCATGATGGGCACGCCGGCTTCTTCGAGCGCGCGTGCCAGCTTCAGCGGCGTCTGCCCGCCTAGCGTGGCCACAACGCCATCAGGACGTTCCGCATCCACGATGTCCATGACGTCCTCGTAGGTCAACGGTTCGAAATACAAACGGTCTGACGTGTCGTAGTCGGTCGAGACCGTCTCGGGATTGCAGTTGACCATGATAGTCTCGTACCCGGCTTCGGCAAGCGCATAGCAGGCATGCACACAGCAGTAATCAAACTCTATGCCTTGCCCGATGCGGTTGGGCCCCGCCCCCAAGATGAGCGCCTTGGGCTTGGCGGAATAAACGGGTAGCGTAGCGCGTACGGTTTCAGATTCGTCTGCGTCGTAGGTCTTATAAAAGTACGACGACGGACTATCAAATTCGGCCGCACATGTGTCGACCGCCTTGAAGGCGGGCAGAACCCCCAGCGCCTTGCGCCGCGCACGCACGACGACTTCGCTTGAATGCGTAAGGAACGCGATCTGCGCATCGGAGAGCCCGAAGCGCTTGGCAATGCGGAACGCCTCAGCATCGATGTCGTCGATGCTCGCGCCGCGCAGCGCCTCCTGCACGGCGACGATATCGGCCATCCTATCCAAGAAGAACAGGTCTATGCCAGTTGCCGCATGGATCTCGGCCGGCGTCCAGCCGCAGCGCAGGGCGCAGCCGACATAGACGATGCGGTCACAGGTCGGGCGCGCAAGCAGGGGCGCATAGCCCTCCTTGGTCTTTGCAGCGCGCGCGTGCCCGTCGACGCCCAAGCCTGCGCGGCCGTTTTCCAACGAGCGCAGCGCCTTACCGAGCGCCTCCTCGAACGTGCGCCCGATGGCCATGACCTCTCCAACTGCCTTCATCCGGGTCGACAGCGTGTCGTCGGAGTCCTTGAACTTCTCGAACGCGAAGCGCGGCGCCTTCACCACGCAGTAGTCGATGGAAGGCTCGAAGCACGCCGACGTGACGCCCGTCATGTCGTTGATGATTTCGGGCAGGGTGTAGCCGACAGCCAGACGCGCCGCAACCTTGGCGATGGGAAAGCCCGTCGCCTTGGACGCGAGCGCAGATGAGCGTGAGACGCGCGGGTTCATCTCGATGATCACCATGCGCCCATCGTCCGGGTTGACCGCGAACTGGACGTTGGAGCCCCCGGTCTGCACGCCCACCTTTTCAAGCACGGCAAGCGATGCCGCCCGCATACGCTGGTATTCGACATCGGAAAGCGTTTGAGCGGGAGCGACCGTTATGGAATCGCCCGTGTGCACGCCCATTGGGTCGAGGTTCTCGATGGAGCACACGACGATGCCGTTGCCGGCCATATCGCGCACGACTTCCATCTCGAATTCCTTCCAGCCCTCGATGCTTTCCTCGACGAGAACCTCGCCAACCGGCGACAGCTCGATGCCCTGCGACACGATGAGGGCGAGCTCGTCATCGTCATGAGCGATGCCGCCACCCGCCCCGCCTAAGGTGTACGACGGGCGCAACACGACCGGGTAACCCATCTGGATTACGATGTCACGCGCATCCTGGACGGAATACGCGTATCCCGCGCGCGCTGTTTCGATGCCGAGGGCGGCCATGCACTCGTTGAACAGCTTGCGGTCCTCGCCGCGCTGGATGACGGACAGGTCGCACCCGATCATCTGGACATCCAGTTCGTCCAAGACGCCCGACGTCGCAAGCTCGACGGCGACGTTCAACGCCGTCTGCCCACCGAGCGTCGGCAGCAAGGCGTCCGGATGCTCAGCGCGGATGACCTTTTCGACGAACGCCGCGGTGATGGGCTCGATGTAGGTACGGTCCGCCAGGCCGGGGTCGGTCATTATGGTGGCTGGGTTGCTGTTGACCAGCACGACGCGGTAGCCCTCCTCACGCAGCACCTTGCACGCCTGCGCGCCTGAGTAGTCAAACTCGCACGCCTGCCCGATGACGATGGGCCCCGAGCCGATGACGAGGATGGACTGGATGTCGCTACGCTTCGGCATGGCTAAAACCTCCAACCCTGCAGACGGTCGGCCGCGATGTCGATGGCCAGATAGTCGTCACGGCCATCCATAAGGCGGCTAAAAGCGGTGAACAGGTAATGCGAATCGGTCGGGCCGGGGTTCGCCTCGGGGTGGTACTGCACCGAGAACGCAGGGATGTCGGTGAACGCGATGCCTTCTGCCGTTCCGTCGTTCAAGTTGACATGCGTCAGCCGCACTCCGCCGAAGCGGCTGTTGTCAACGACGGGTGCCACGGCGCGGTCGGCCCAGAAGCGCAGGTCGTCAACATGTCCAGCCACGCCTGACGAACATGCGGAGTCAAGCGGTCCCAAGCTGGGAAACACAAGGTTGAACCCATGGTTCTGCGCTGTTATCTCGACACGGCCCGTCAGCAGGTTGGCCACGGGATGGTTTCCGCCGTGATGACCAAACTTCAGCTTTTCCATCCGCGCGCCGGCAGCCTTGCAGATCATCTGGTGACCCAGGCAGATGCCGAACACCGGCACCTGGCCCAGCAGCTTTTCCACCTGTGCGTACGTGCCCGACACCGCGTCGGGATCCCCGGGTCCGTTCGACAAGAACACCCCATCGGGCGATGTGGCCAACACGTCTTTGGCCGGCGTGTCCCACGGGACGACCGCGACATCGCACCCCGCACGGGCAAGGCCCTCCAATATCGAGCGCTTCACCCCACAGTCGTAGGCTACGACACGGTGGCGCGCAGGCTCGGCGTCAGCCAACGCGAACGCCTTTTCTGCCGGAAGGTCTGCTGCCGAGAAGCGATATGGCTTGGCACACGAGACGTCGCGTACCAGATTAACACCCACGATGGGCTGGCTGGCCCGCGCTTTCGCGCACAAGCTGCCTACGTCCGAATCGACGGTGGATACCACTGCACGCATAGCTCCCCGGTCGCGCACGTGGCGCACGAGGGCGCGCGTGTCCACGCCCTCGATAGCAACCACTCCTTCGCGTTTCAGATAATCGCCAAGCGCCATGTCGCTTCGCCAGTTCGACGGCGTAGCGCACAGGTCGCGCACGACAAGCCCGCGCAAGGCGGGATGCGCAGCCTGAGCATCTTCGACGCACACACCGTAGTTGCCAATTTGAGGATACGTCATGACGACAATTTGGCCGGCGTACGAAGGGTCGGTGACCACTTCCAGGTATCCTTCAAGCGAGGTGTTGAAGCACACCTCGCCGAAAACCTCGCCGGGAACCCCGCAAGCAACTCCCCGAAACGTCGTCCCATCCTCAAGAACGAGCAGAGCCGGCTCACGCACCGGCTTCGACGTGCTTTCCACCATGCGCCGCGCAAGTTCGCTCACGTTCGCCCCCTCGCCTCAGGTAAACGTCGATCTATTTCTCGCTTGTCATTCTGAGGCCGAAGCCCGACTAATCTCTGCAGCTCAGCGATTTGGAGATTCTTCACTAGCGCTCAGAATGACAAAACCCAGACGTTTTTCAGTGACACGCAATCATCACTTACTTAAGTGGTCCCATTCTGCGACTAGGGTATTGCGAAGGCGTTTCCGCATAATTAACGGCACGTTTCGTAACAAACATGTAAAGCGCTGGAAACATGCGCCCCCTATCGTCGGCTTAGTCCTAAGCACGAAACCGCAAGCGACCACCGAGGAAGGGGCGATTTTCATGGGACGTATCGCCGAGGAGTACGGCACGCTCGTTTTCAACGACCACACGATGCAGGAGCTTCTGCCTTCAGCGACGTACAAGGCTCTTTCGAAGACCATCAAGCAGGGCAAGCCGCTTGACCTTGACGTGGCGAACGTCGTGGCGCACGCCATGAAGGAATGGGCAGTCGCCCACGGCGCCACGCATTACACCCACTGGTTCCAACCGCTCTCGGGCATCACGTCCGAGAAACACGACGCGTTCGTCAACCCGCAGAAGGACGGCCGCGCCATCATGACGTTCTCGGGCAAGGCGCTCATCCAGGGCGAGCCCGACGCATCCAGCTTCCCCTCCGGCGGCATCCGCGCCACGTTCGAGGCGCGCGGCTACACCGCATGGGACCCGACCAGCTACGCATTCATCAAGGACGACGTGCTGTGCATCCCCACGGCGTTCTGCAGCTATACCGGCGAGGCTCTAGACAAGAAGACGCCGCTTCTGCGCAGCATGGCCGCCGTGTCCGAGCAGGCCTGCAAGGTGCTTGCGCTGTTCGGTCAGGACGTCGCGCGCGTCACCACCACGGTCGGCGCCGAGCAAGAGTACTTCTTGATCAAGGAATCTGACTACGAACAGCGCCAGGACCTGATCCTAACCGGCCGCACGCTGTTCGGCGCCCCGCCGTGCAAAGGCCAGGAAATGGAAGAGCACTACTTTGGCGCCATCCGGCCCACGGTCAGCGCCTTCATGAAAGAGCTTGACGAGGAGCTGTGGAAGCTGGGCGTGGCAGCCAAGACCAAGCACAACGAGGTGGCGCCCTGCCAGCACGAGCTGGCGCCGATGTTCACGATCAGCAACGTAGCCATCGATCACAACCTGCTGACCATGGAGCTCATGCGCACCATAGCCTCGAAGCACGGCCTGGTGTGCCTACAACACGAAAAGCCCTTCGAGGGCATCAACGGTTCGGGCAAGCACAACAACTGG
>DMNP01000081.1:365-8613 GCA_003452695.1 Eggerthellaceae bacterium | reverse complement strand
GTTGCGTTTAGAAATTCAACTTACCCTTGACACACGGGCGATTGCCCGGGCGGTGCGCCATGTGTCAAGAGAAACGTCCCCCTGACACACACGGCCTAGTTGAAAACGAAACCTCCCCATTCCGTGGCGATTAGGTGCGGGTTCGGATGGTCGCATGGTGCAGCGGTACAATTCACTATGTTCAAAACAGGAAACCGACGAAGGCGAAACGCTCAAAGGGAGATGCAGACCATGCAAAACGACATGCCAGAAAATAAAAAGCTGCCGCAGGACGATGCGGATGCCGCGGTTGAAACCGTGGAGGATGAGCCGGCCGCAGGCGGAGATGCGCCGCAGGCGGAAGATGCGGCCGGCGAGCCTGGCACGGCCGATGCAGCCGACGTGTCCGACACGGTCAAAGCAGACGGCGAGCCAGCCGATTACGCTGGCGAAGGCGAAGGCGAAGGGGCAGTAGGCGCTGCCGATGGGGAAGCGTTGGCGCCCCCGTCGCCTGCGACCATCCCCGCGGCCCCTGCGACTCCCGGCGCGCCGGAAGCCCCTGCCGCCCCCGTTGCCCCCGTGCCCCTTGCCCCCGCAACCGCCGCCAAGGCGGCCCCCGCAACGTCCGGCATGCCCGCTGCGGCATGGATTGCCATAGCCATAGGCGCCTGCGTCGTGGGCCTGCTCATCGGCATGTTCGTGCTGGGCGGGCGCAGCTTCGGCGGTCCCGGTGCCGGAGGCGCGGGCATCGGCACGGCCACGCTTACAGAAAGCCAGCTGGACCAGGTCGTGGCCTCCTACACCTTTGGCGGCAAGACCCAGGACGTCACCGCGCGCGAGGTAATCGTCAGCACGAGCGGCACCATCCAGGCAGCCGCCGACCAGTCGGGCAACTACGCCACGCCCGCAGCCGACGCCATCTTGAACTACGCGCGCAACCGCGTGATGCTGGCCGAGGCGCAGAACCGCGGCTTCACCGCCTCCGACGAAGATGTGAACGCCTATGCCGAGCAGTCCTTCGGCTCGTCCGACCTGGCCACCACCGCGCAGATGTACGGCATGGACGAAAGCACGCTTCGCACCGCCATCGCCGAGTCGTGCACCATCGAGAACCTGCGCAATTCCATCGTCGACATGCCCGACCAGTCCGCTATGCCCCAAGAGCCCACCGCGCCCGCCGAAGGCGCCGAGGAACAGCCCACCAAGGAATACGCGGACTACATCATCGCGCTGGTCGGCGACGAATGGGACAGCGCGAAGGGCACCTGGGCCTCGACCGATGGCATGTACGCCCAAGCGCTGGCCAAGCACCAGATCACGCCCGAAGGCGCCACCTATGCCGCCGCCCAGGAGGCCTACTACACGGCCTACCAGCAGTATTCCGAGGCGTCGCAGGCGGTTCAGAGCACGTGGACAGATTTTCTGAACAGCGTGTTGGACAGCGCATCCATCAGCGTGTACACTTTGGGAGCATAACGAAGCAACACACTAGGGGGACTATATGCTTCCCCTGGTTTTCATGAACGGAGAATCGCGGTGACGCAGGGAATCGGAGCCGACGAGCTGACCGGCCTTACGAGTCTGGTCCAATTCAGGGAAGAGCTAAGCGAAGAGCTGGCCAAGAGTGCACGGCGCGGATCGCAAGACGCGCTGACCGTCGTGTACTTCAACGTGCAGAACTTCAAGGGCTATAACCAGCACTATGGCTTTGCGGCGGGAAACGAGCTTCTGGCGCTCGTCGCCGAAGCCATCCAGAAAGCATTTCCCGGGCGCATGGCGTCGCGCTTCTCGGCCGACCAGTTCGCCGTGGCGGCCACCAGGTCCACGGCGGTCGACGGCATCCTGGCCGTGCGCACCGCATTTCGCTCGCACCACAAGGACTCTTCCATCTGGCTGAAGGCCGGCTACTACATCACGCGCCCCGGCGATCACGACCCCGGCGTGGTGTGCGACCGGGCCAAGATGGCCTGCGACGACATAAAAGGCCGCCGCGACGTGTTCATGCGCGAGTACGATAGCAAGCTGCAGGAGAAGATCCAGCTGCACCGCTACGTGCTGGACCACTTCGACGAGGCCATCGAAAACCATTGGATAAAAATCTACTACCAGCCCATCGTGCGCGTGGCCACGGGCGAGGTCTGCGACGAGGAGGCGCTCGCGCGCTGGGTCGACCCGATCGAGGGCATAATCGCGCCCAACGATTTCATCCCCGTGCTGGAAGAAGCGCGCCTCATCCACCAGCTGGACCTGTACATGGTGCGCCGCGCGTGCGAGAACTTCGCCAAGCTGCGCGAGCACGGCTTCGAGCTCATCCCCGTGTCGGTTAACCTCTCGCGCGCCGACTTCGAGCTCTGCGACATCGTGGCCGAGGTCAGCGCCATCTTGGACGAATTCGGCGTGTCGCACGACATGGTGTCCATCGAACTTACGGAAAGCGCGCTGGCCGGCAACCAGGAGTTCCTGAAAAGCGAGGTGGACCGCCTGCGCTCCAACGGCTTCGAGGTGTGGATCGACGACTTCGGCGCCGGCTACTCGTCTCTCAGCACGCTGAAGGAATACAAGTTCGACCTGGTGAAGTTCGACATGGCTTTCCTAGAGGGCTTCGACGAGGTAATGGAATCGCGCATCATGCTGGCCCATCTTATAAGCATGACCAAGGAGATGGGCCTGAAAACGCTCGTGGAGGGCGTGGAAACACCCGAGCAGCTGTCGTTTTTGCGCGGCATCGGTTGCGGACGCGCCCAGGGCTTCCTGCTCGGCCGCCCGGCCAGCCTGGCCGAATCCGAGCGCTCCATGACAAACCGCAGCTACCTGAACATGGAGCCCACCGCCGAGCGTCCCTTCTACGAATCGGTCGGCCGCATCAACCTGGTGCGCCCCGACCCGGTCGAACCCATCGACGACCACTACGTGCCCAGCGATATCGCAGCTGCCATCGTGCGCCGCCGCGACGGCCGCTACGAGTACCTGAACACGAGCGACCTGTACGTGGATTTCCTGCGCAAGGTGGGCGTGGGCGGCGTCTCGGACAGCGAACGCGTAATCAACGAGCCGGGCAGCCGCCGCTCCGACGGTTTCGTGCGCACGTTTGACGCCTGCGCGAAGTCCGGCGAATGGGAACGCTACACCATCGACACCGAAGAAGGCGCGCGTACCATCCGCATGCGCCCCGTGTCCGCCATCCCCGAAACCGACACTTTCGCGGCCCTGGTCATAGCCGAATAGCGGGGCGGCGCGCTGCGCCAAGAGGCACAGCGCCGCTCGCTTCCGATGCCCGCCCCGAGGTCGCTGCCATCGGGGCGGTCTCGTTTTGCGGGGCGCTGCACACGGTCAAGTTGCGGCAGTCGAAGGCCGTTCCGCTCGCTCTGGCCATAAGGACTGCGAATTGCGCCCGTCTGCATTTTCCGTTCTGCTAGAATCGTATCGGTACAAAACGACGATAGGAGTTGAAATGGTAGACAGGAACGAAGTTCTGGAAGTGCTCGACCTCATTCGCCCGAGCCTCATCGCGGACGGCGGCGACGTTACGCTGGTGGACGTAACGGACGAGGGCCAGGTGGTCGTGGAACTGACCGGCGCCTGCAAGGGTTGCCCGCTTTCGCAGCTTACGCTTGCCAACGGCATCGAGCGCATTCTGCGCGAGCGCGTGCCCGGCGTGACGGCGGTCGTGCCGGCGGACGGCCAGCCCCAGATGTAGCATCCGCTTTGCGGGGCACCGCCCGAGGGGGCGGTGCCCTTCCCGGAGGGCATCGGGCAGACGCACGTCGCGAACGGTGCGTGGGCGGCGGCCGCTGGCGCAGTGCGACGGCTGCGCGTATGCGGACAGCGCGCCTCGTGCGCACGTATGGCGGAAGCCGTCAGCGGCGACCAGTCGCGCCCAGCGGCGGCAAGCTGCGGCGAACGTGCTTTCCGGGAAGGGCGCGCACATCGCGCACCCGGCAACGTGGCGAACTATGAACGGGGGGCTTCAGATGAAATGCCCGCAGTGCGGCTTCGAGAACATCGAACTGCAGGGCTATGAATCGATGATCGTGGTGGCGCGCAACCTTGCGTTGTTCACGGTGCGCTGCCCATCGTGCGGTGCGCGCGTTTCGGGCCTGCATGCCATTCCCCCCGAGCTGCACGACGAAGTGCAGTACGCCGCCATCCAGGTGGGCGCCGGCATGGGCCGCGATCTGTAAAGGACCTGGTGCGCGACCATGCTCAACGACATCTACCAGAACCTCGACCCTGTGGCCTTCAGCATCGGACCCTTCGCGGTGCGCTGGTACGGCCTGGCATACGTGCTGGGCTTCGTATTCGCCGGCGTGCTGATGTGGCGCCTGGCGAAACGATGGAAGCTGCGCTTCGACTCCGACGCGCTGCTCACCATAATCTGCTGCATCATCGTGGGCATAATCGCCGGCGCGCGCCTGGGATACTGCCTGTTCTACGGCGATGGCTACTACTTCGCCCATCCCGTGGAAATCCTGTTCCTGAACCAGGGCGGCATGAGCTTCCACGGCGGCCTGATGGGCGCGCTGCTGTCGGGCATCGTGGCCGCCAAGCTCACGGGCATCCCGTACCTCACGCTGGCCGACCTGGGCGCCATCGTGGCGCCTATCGGGTTGTTCCTGGGGAGGTGCGCCAACTTCGTGAACGGCGAGCTCTGGGGCGATTTCACCGACCTGCCCTGGGGCGTGGTCTTTGGCGGTGCGGCGGGGCAGATGCCGCGTCATCCATCGCAGCTCTACGAGGCGTTGCTGGAAGGCGTGCTGCTGTTCATCGTGCTCTTCGCCCTGTCGCGCAAGCTGCCGCCGCGCCCGCGCGGCACCTTCCTCGGCGTGTTCCTCGTGCTGTACGGCATCTTCCGCTTCGCCATCGAATTCGTGCGCCAACCCGACGCGCAGCTGGGCTACCTGTGGGGCGGCTGGCTGACCATGGGCCAGGTGCTATCGGCCCCGCTCGTCATAGCGGGCATTGCCGTGCTCGTCTTCGTCGCCCGTGCGAAGCTGCCCCAGCAGGGCCTTCCCGAACGATAAGGACAGATGGCCGTGCGGGCGGGGTTTCGCTGGCCCTGCCTTTTGCGGGTCGTGGGCGTTGCGCCCCGAGCGCAGGGCGCCGTCGCAAGGCGCGATGCGCAGTTTCGAGCGGCCTCGGGGAGATGGCCCGAGACGGCAACGGTCGGCACTTGCCGCGGGGATACGGCTCGTCGGATGCGCAGGTGCTTGTGGCGAGAAGGGATAGGGCCATGGATAACAAGCTGTACCTGGGAATAGACTACGGCGGAAACGGGGTGAAGCTCGGCCTGGTCGACGAAGCTGGCCAGCTTGCCAAGCGCGCGAGTCGCCGCACCGTGGATTTGCTGGACGATGCCGCATGCCGTTCGTTTGCCAATGCAGTTGCGCATTTCGTGCGCAGCGAGGGGCTTGCCCCGTCCGACCTGGGCGGCGTGGGGCTTGCCATACCGGGAATCGCCAAGGATGGCGCCTATTCCACTCCCAACGTGAAAGCCGATTGGCCGCGCGTCCTTGCCGAGCTGGCATGTGCGCTCGGCAAGGACGATGTGTCCGTGGTGAACGACGCGAACGCGGCGGCGCTCGGCGAATTATGGAAGGGGGCCGGCGCCGATGCGAAATCGGCGCTGCTGGTATCCATCGGCTCGGGCCTGGGTGCGGGCCTGGTCGTGGACGGACGTGTGGTGGCGGGGTTCAACGGCGCGGCGGGCGAGCTCGGGCATGTAACGGTCGTGCCGGGAGGGCGCCCCTGCTCGTGCGGGCGCGACGGCTGCATCGAGCGCTACGCCTCGGCACGGGGGCTGGTGTTGTCCTTCTGGGAAGAGGATGCCGCAGGCCAGCTGGACGAGAGCCTGTTCGGCCCGCATGTTCCCGAACACGACACCGACTCGCTTGCGGTGTACGAAGCCGCTCGCGCAGGCGACCCGCGCGGCCTGCGCGCCTTCGCCATCTTGGCCGACAAGCTGGGTTTCGCGCTTTCGCAGGTGGCGTGCATGGTCGACCCCGATGTGTTCCTTATCGCGGGCGGCCTGACCGCCGCAGCCGATTTGTACCTGGACGACCTGCGCGCGGCGTACCGCGCCTATGCGTTTGCCGCCTGCGCCGGCACCGACATTCGCTGCGCCGTCCTGCTCGACAACGCGGGCACCATCGGCGCTGCGCGCTTCGCCATGCAGCAAGGATAAATGAAACGGGCACCCAGGTAGCCCGTTCCTTGTGAAATGGGCGTTCATCCATCCGCGAACATGAAGCGAGCAATTGAACCGTTCCTGACCACCGTTCGGCCAGTGACTTTTATTTGCCACATTCCGGCTGTTTACGGGGCGAATCGGCGTTTGGCGGAAACTCGTGGCTTAATCTGAGGGTGTACGGAGCGAAGAAGCGGATTCTCTCACCGTACATGCTCGTTTTCTGCCACTTTTTTCCGTACAGCCCCGATACATGGCATCTAGGACTCCGCACAAGGCCGCTTTCTGCCGCGAGAGGCGGGGCGGTGCCCCTCGGACTCCGTACAGCGTCGGTTTCCGTCGCGAGAGGTGGGTAGCCAGACTAGTCCGTTTCGCCATGGGCGATGATGATGCATTACCTCAGAGGTACTGTATCATCCGGGCCGGTAACGGGCAGTCCGGTCGTCTTGTCCATCAGCGGGCACCCGAGCCGCGCCAATTCGGCGGCGAGCGTTTCCACGAACAGGGGAAGTGCGGCCTTCACGCGCGGGGTAAGGTCCTCGGTAAGAATTTCTGGTTCGGTGTTTTCCACCTGCATGCACAGGCAGATGCCCTCGGCGTCGTAGCCGAGCAGCATCGCGGCGTCGAACAGGTCCTTCAGCCGCAAGTCGTGCAGCGACATGTTGGCGCCCTGCGCTTCGGCCAGGTCCTCGGGCGACCCGCGCAGCACGGTTCCCGGTTCCTCGCCCGAATGCTCCATCGCATCGACCGTTATCACCGCATCGCACGTGTCGATGTAGTTGATCATGTCCATGGTCAAAACGCCCAGGTCGAACAGTTCCACGCCGTCGGGCACCTCGTAGCGTTCCCGTACGGCGTCGTACACGGCCGGCCCCACGCCGTCGTCCAGGTGCAGCCGGTTGCCCACGCAGAACACCGCTATGCGCTTGTCGTTCATGTAAAGCTCTCCGTTCTCTTTGCCACGGGGAAGGGATGCGCCCCCGCCGCCGATGCCGCGCTCGCCCCCGCCGTGCTACTTCAGCACGGTGCGCACTTCCAAATTGTAATAGGTGGCCCAGGCCAGCGCCGCAATGGCGATGACCAGGCAGACCACCGCCCAGATGCGCTCGCGTTTCAGGTACTGTTCGCGCGACACGCCGCGGTTTGCGGCGCGGTGCGCGGCAAGCGGCTGGCTGACCAGCGCGAAACCCAAGGTCACCGCAAACAGCACGGCCGAACTGCCCACCGCCAGCGCGATGTTCAGCGGCGTGGGGGCGATGTAGGCGCCGTATATCAGGTAGTCGATGAACACCCACAGGGGGTAGAACAGGATGCACACCCAAAACCCGTGTGCCGGCCCCCAGATGCCGGGCATCAGGAAGGCCCCCCAGTTCATCCGGGGAAGCCCTTCCAGAAACAACTCTTCTTCGGCAATCTGCTCGTCGGTCAGCTCTGCCATCGCGTCCCCTTTGCCCCAACGTTTGTTTCGCCGCCCATTATAGGCCACCTTCCCCCAATACCCCCAACATGCCATGTGTTACCTTCTCGCAGGGGCATAACATCTTTCGACCTGCACCGATTTCACTCTCTTGAAGTTGACAATTCGGCTACAATGTAGCAGGTTGCTCAAGCGACGGTTTCTGCATGCCCTCGATAGCAGTGAAGGGCAGGTCGCATGGGCAAATAGATGTGTTCGGCATGAATGCGCCGAAGGTAGAAGGGAATGCGCGCATTCGTGCAAGGGGTGCCTGCCAGGCAGCATTTGCGATGCCTGCAAACAGCGGGTGCGCGTCGATTTCCGCGACCGCCCCACCCGCATGTGAAGATGCGGCAAGTCGAGGCTTCGTCGCGGGCCGGCGCGGGCTACTCCGGACAACATCGAAAAGGGCAGGGGAGAACCGAAAGAGAGAGGAGAGCCTATGAGCGAATGTGCGAAGACGGTGCATATATACGATGCACTGGAAATGCGCGGGGTATCGCGTCGTAGCTTCATGAAGCTGTGCGGTGCCATAGCCGCCGCCGCAGGCCTTTCGGCCGCCGCCGCGCCGCGTGTAGCGATGGCGCTCGACAACGAGTTCATCGGCAAGACCGAAGGCTCGCTGTACC
>DMNP01000081.1:0-286 GCA_003452695.1 Eggerthellaceae bacterium | reverse complement strand
GTGCGTCGTGCACGGGCTGCACGGAATCGTTCGCGCAGATCGAGACCCCGGACGCCGGAAAGGTCGTGCTGGAGCTTATTTCGCTGAACTATTCGGACGTGCTCAGCGCCGGCGCGGGCTGGTCGCTGGAAGACGCGAAGCATGCCACCATCGAGGCCGGCAACTACATCGTCGTATACGAGGGCGGCATCACCCAGGGCTTCAACAGCAACACGCTGCGCGTGGCCATGGAGACTGGCGAGGAGATTCTCGTGCATGCTGCCGAAAACGCCACGGCGGTCGTCGC
>DMNP01000228.1:1216-7358 GCA_003452695.1 Eggerthellaceae bacterium | reverse complement strand
CGTCGGCGATGATGCTGTCGTCGGTGGCCTCGACCGTGTCGAAGGCGCGCCCGTGGACCGAATCGTACTTAAGCAGATGCGCCATCGTGGGGATGTCGCCCAAGTCGTTTATCGCGACGACTTCGATATCGGGATCGTTGGCCATCGTCCTGTATACCAGGCGCCCAATGCGGCCAAAACCGTTGATACCAACCCTAATCGTCATGTAAAACCCCTTTCCTTTCACACCGGGATCTTCCCGGCAAAACCATTGCGCACTCCGTTGCCCGCACGCTGCCGGAGCGACACAATCTTTGTATCATACACCCAAATATGAATTTAATATGATGAGTATTCGGCCATAGGTCTATTCCGCAGTTTCGCGCGGCTGCCGCCCATGGCTTGGCCGGGAGGCAACTTCGAACTGCCCTCGCGCTTGGCCGTCCGGGCTGCGCAGAGTGAACATTCCATGCGCGCAATCGACCTGTTTTCTCAGCCGGGTCGATGGCGGGACCGTTTGAGCCAGAGATTCGAGTTGTGTAATGATTACGTACATCTGTTTCATTCTATTGAAATATTCCACTGTGAAGTAGAATACGGGTTCAAATCTTACGAAACCGGGGGTACGCACCATGGGCCAGAACGCTATCGTCATTCGCGGGGCGCGGCAGCACAACTTGAAGAACATCGACCTGACGATACCGCGCGACAAGCTGGTCGTCATAACGGGCCTTTCGGGATCGGGGAAGTCTTCGCTTGCCTTCGACACGATGTACGCCGAAGGACAGCGCCGCTACGTTGAAAGCCTCTCCAGCTATGCCCGCATGTTCCTGGGCCAGATGTCGAAACCGGACCTGGACAGCATCGACGGTCTTTCGCCAGCCGTGTCCATCGACCAGAAGACGACGAGCCGCAACCCCCGTTCGACCGTCGGCACGACCACCGAGATATACGATTACCTGCGCCTGCTGTTCGCCCGCACGGGCGTGCCGCACTGCCCTGAATGCGGGCGCGTTATCAGGAAGCAGACGACCGACCAGGTTACCGATGAGATACTGAAGCTCGGCGAGGGCGATTCCACGCGCGCCATCATCATGGCCCCCATCGTTACCGGGCGCAAGGGCGAATTCACCAAGCTCTTCGCCGACCTGCACCGCGAGGGCTTCGCACGCGTGCGCATCGATGGCGAGATCGTGCACCTGACGGGCGAGGACATCACCCTGAACAAGAAGATAAAGCACTTCATAGACGTGGTGGTCGACCGCGTCGTGCTGAAGGAATCCGCAACGACGCGCATAGCGGAATCGGTGGAGACGGCCACCACGCTTGCCGACGGCAGGGTGCTCGTCCAGCTGCTTGGCGAAAACGGCGCCGAAGCGGCGAACACGCCGACGTCTTCGGGCGCCACGGGCGGCCTGCGCGAAGGCGAGCACCTGTTCTCGCTGGCACTCGCCTGCCCCGAGCACGGGCATTCCATGGACGAGCTGCAGCCGCGCGACTTCTCGTTCAACGCTCCCTACGGCGCCTGCCCCGAATGCCTGGGCATCGGCAGCCGGGAGGAAGTGGATCCGATGCTCGTCGTGCCGGACCCCACGCTTTCGCTGAACGAGGGAGCAATAGCGCCCTTCAAGTCGGGAAACTACTATCCGCAGGTGCTGCGCGCGGTTCTGCAGCACGTGGGAGAATCGCCCGACACGCCCTGGGAGGACCTTTCCAAGAAAGCGCGCGACGCACTCATGCACGGATGCAAGGGCCGCGTGCGCGTGGACTACGTTACCGTGGACGGCCGCGAGACCTATTGGTACATAGAATGGCACGGGGCAATTGCGGCAATCGAGGACAAGCTGCATGAGGCCGCAAGCGACCGGCAGCGCGAGAAGATGGAGGCATACTTCTCCACGATTCCCTGCAAGACCTGCGGCGGCAAGCGCCTGAAACCCGAGATACTGGCCGTGACGGTCGGCGGGAAGTCCATTCACGACGTGTGCGAGATGAGCGCCGTGGAATCGCTGGAATTCTTCGAGTCGCTCGAATTCACGGGCCAGGACGAGCAGATTGCCGGGCCCATCGTGAAGGAAATCCTGGCGCGCCTGCGCTTCCTGGTGAACGTCGGCCTGGACTACCTTACGCTGGAGCGGGCCACCGCAACGCTTTCGGGCGGAGAGGCCCAGCGCATTCGCCTGGCAACGCAGATAGGCGCCGGGCTGATGGGAGTGCTCTACATCTTGGACGAACCATCCATCGGCTTGCACCAGCGCGACAACGCGCGCCTGATAGAGACGCTGAAGCACCTGCGCGACCTGGGCAACACCGTGGTAGTGGTCGAACACGACGAAGACACCATACGCGCCGCGGACTACGTGGTGGACATGGGCCCGGGCGCCGGCGAGCAGGGCGGGTTCGTGGTGGCCGCGGGCACCCCGGCGAAGGTTGCGCGCACGAAAGGCTCCATTACCGCGGACTATCTGTCGGGCAGGCGCACCATAGCCGTGCCCGCCGAGCGCCGTAAGCCGGGACGCGGTTGCGTGAAACTTGCGGGAGCCACGGCCAACAACCTGAAGAACCTGGACGTGGAAATAGAGGTGGGCACGTTCACGGTGGTGACGGGCGTAAGCGGTTCGGGCAAGTCTTCGCTGGTAACCGACACGTTGGCACCGCTGCTGGCGAACCGCGTGAACCGCGCACGCAAGCGCACGGGGCCTTATCGCAAGATAAGCGGGCTCGAGAAGGTGGACAAGGCCATTAACATCGACCAGAGTCCCATCGGCCGCACCCCTCGTTCGAACCCCGCCACCTACATTGGCCTCTGGGACGACATCCGCGCCCTGTTCGCCTCGACGGCGGAATCGAAGGCGCGGGGATACTCCCCGGGGCGCTTCTCCTTCAACGTGAAGGGCGGCCGTTGCGAGGCGTGCAAGGGCGACGGGCAGCTGAAGATAGAGATGCACTTCCTGCCCGACATCTACGTGCCGTGCGAGGAATGCGGAGGCAAGAGGTACAACCGCGAGACGCTGCAGGTGCGCTACCGCGGCAAGAGCATCGCCGACGTGCTGGACATGACGGTGGACGAGGCGCTGGAGTTCTTCAAGAACATCCCGGGCATAAAGCGCAAGCTGGAAACGCTCCACGACGTGGGCCTGGGCTACATACGGCTCGGCCAGCCCGCAACGACGCTTTCCGGCGGCGAAGCCCAGCGCGTGAAGCTTTCGAGCGAGCTGCAAAAACGCCAGACGGGAAAGACGTTCTATATCTTGGACGAGCCCACGACGGGGCTCCACTTCGAAGATGTGCGCCAATTGCTGGAAGTGCTGCAACGCTTGGTGGACGCCGGCAACACCGTGCTGGTAATCGAGCACAACCTGGACGTGATAAAGTCTGCGGACCGGATTATCGACCTGGGACCCGAAGGCGGCGAACGCGGCGGCACCATCGTGGCCTCGGGCACACCCGAGGAAGTTGCCGCCGTACCCGAAAGCTACACCGGCCAGTTCCTGGCGCGCATGCTGCACGGCCAATAGCCCCGCAAGTCGCCTGTCGCGGTCCGGGAAGCGCGCGGGGCGCGACCTCAAGCCCCGCCGGTGCGGGTCGAACACGTTGGTGACCTGCCGCTTTGTCAGGCTGCCGGCAATGAAGTAAGATGGGCCCATGGAGAAACGCACGCGTGAAATACTCGCGCTCGTAATACTCGTCGCCTTGGGCATGGCAGCTGCCGGTGCCATGGGATGGTACATGCTGGTCGGTCACAGCTGGAACGTAACGGCCACGCATATCGACGATTACGTGGGCGAGATGGAGGGCTACACCGTCATCTTGGCAGATGGCGTCGTGCCCGTAAATGCGTCCCCGAAACCCTCGGCGGCTTCCCGCGAGGCGCCCGCGGGCGCCTCGGCCCCATCGGCCGAGGCAAGCGCCCCCGCCTCCCCGGCAGGCAGCCGGGCCGCAACGAATGAGTGGCAGAACGGAAGCGGGAGCGCGCAGTCGGAAACCTCGGCAAGCGCGGAAGACGGGCAGGGCGCCGCGCTGGAACCCTATGAAGAGCACGTGCCCGTTTTCGCGCAGGGCATCGCCGAAAGCTACCGGGATAAAGGCGCAGAGGTAATAGTGCTGGACAGCCGCCGCTTTTCGCGCTACGACGATCCAGTAATCCTGCAGCGCGGTTCGAAGCGCTACGGCATCTTCTCGGTCGGCGGCTCGCTGGCCTTCCCGCACGCGCTCTCGCGCGTCGCGTACCTGAAGCGCCACAGGGTGGACGAGATTATCTGCCTGACTGACAAGCCGCGCATGCTGAAGGCCGTGAACGTCGGCGTGGACATGTTCGTGTTCTGCCGCGATGCGGGGCTGCCCTCCGACGGGACGACGGTGCATCGCGCATTCTGCGTGGACTTGCCCTATGTAGGCGAAGTGCAGGCCATTATCTTGTCGCCGAGCGGAGTGGCCTCGGCGAAGACCATAACGCAGCCCTGAGGACCCCCATGGATGCCCATGCCGAGAAGATACAGCGCTTGAAGCGCGAGCTGGAAAAGGTGCCGACGCTGCCCGGGGTGTACCTGTGGAAGGACGCGAAGGGCGAGGTGATATACGTCGGCAAGGCAAAGCAGCTGCGCGCACGGATGCGCCAGTACGTGAACTACCAGGACGAGCGGGCGAAAATTCCCCTCCTGGTAGACGCCATCGAATCGTTCGAATACATCGTGGTGGAAAACGAGCACGAATCGCTCGTGCTGGAAAAGAATCTGATAAACGAGTATGCGCCCTTCTTCAATGCGGACTTCAAGGACGACAAGTCGTACCCCTTCATAGCCGTTACCACAGGCGACGTGTTCCCCGCCATAAAGTACACGCGCGAGAAGCACCGCAAGGACACGCGTTACTTCGGGCCCTATACCGATGGGCGGGCAGCGCGCACCATGCTGGACGCGGCACGGCGCGTGGTTCCCATCTGCTCGTCCACCTGCGCCGAATGGAAACGCATGAAACGCAAGCTGGACAAGGGCGACCTGGACACCTTCCTCTCCAGCGAAACGGCGCTTCGCCCGTGCTTCGACGCGCATGTGGGGCTTGGGCCGGGCGCCTGCTGCGGGCAGGTGACGCCCGAGCAGTACCGCGAGAACGTGGACCGCGTCATACGCTTTCTGGACGGCCGCCGCGACGAGTTCGTAGACGAGATGACTGCCGACATGATGTCCGCCGCCGAAGAGCTGGATTTCGAACGGGCCGCGCGCATGAAGGCGCGCATCGACGCGGTCACGTCGCTCGAGGACAAACAGCATGCGGTTTCCACGCGCAACCTGGACGCCGACGTGATCGGCCTGTTCCGCGAGGACAGCATTGCCGGCGTGCACGTGTTCATGGTGCGCGAGGGACGCATCGTGAACTCCAACGAATTCGTCTTGAACCGCGGCAGCGACGTGCCCGACGACGACCTGTTGCACGCGTTCCTGCTGCGCTATTACGATGCCACGACGTCTATACCCCACGAGGTTATCCTGCGCACGCTGCCCGAGGACGACGAGGCCATGGCCGGCTGGCTTACCGACAAGCTGAACAGCGCGCACGGCGCGAAGGTGCGCTTCACCGCCCCGCAGCGCGGCGAGAAGCTGGATTTGGTGGAACTGGCCGAGAAGAACGCCCAGCACACGCTGCTGCGCTACAAGGTGCGCACGAACTACGAGGACAAGCGCGTGAACGACGCCCTGCTGCAGCTGGAGAGTGCCCTGGCGCTGCCCGGCCCTCCCCTGCGCATCGAATGCTTCGACATATCCACCATCCACGGCAGCTACACCGTGGCGTCGATGGTCGTGTTCACCAACGGCAGACCCGACAAGAACCAGTACCGGCGCTTCAAGATTAAGACGCCGCTGGACGAGGCGAACGACTTCCTGAGCATGCAGGAGGTAATGGAACGGCGCTATTCGGACGAGCGCATGGCCGACGAGCGGTTCGGATCGAAACCCGACCTGATAATCCTGGACGGCGGCAAGCCCCAGCTTACCGCCGCCATGCAGATGTTCGAGCAGATGCACCGCGACGATATCGCGCTGTGCGGCCTGGCCAAGCGCGACGAGGAGCTGTTCGTGCCCTGGCAGGACACGGGCCCGGTGGTGCTGCCGGGCGGGTCGGCGTCGCTGTACCTGGTGAAGCAGGTGCGCGACGAGGCGCACCG
>DMNP01000228.1:0-1146 GCA_003452695.1 Eggerthellaceae bacterium | reverse complement strand
TTCCACCGCGAGCTGCGCGGCAAGGGCATGACCGCAAGCGTGCTCGACGGCATAGCGGGCCTCGGCCCCGTGCGCAAGAAGGCCCTGATGAAAACGTTCAAGTCCTTCAAGAACCTGCGGGAGGCCAGCCTGCAGGAAATACAAGCGGTGCCATCTCTGCCAAACGAGGTGGCCGAAGAGGTGTATCTGGTGCTTCGGCAGTATAATGAACGCATGAACGAAAGCACGGGCGAGGCCTGACCCGCGGCGAACCTTCCCGCAGCCACGCAGCGCCTGCTTGCCGAATCGTGCCGCCCACGGGCGGAGGAACGGAGATGAGACGATGTCCGAAGAGACCTACGCCAGCGAAATCGGCAACATGCCGGAACTGGTTATCATTACGGGAATGAGCGGCGCCGGACGCACGGAGACCATGCACGTATTCGAGGACCTGGGCTATTTCTGCGTGGACAACCTGCCGCCTTCCCTTATTGAAGAGCTGGTGCGCATCACGCGCGAGCAGTCGCAGGCGGTCGGCGCCGAGCTGAGGATAGCCATCGTGTGCGACGCTCGTTCTCGCAGCTTCTTCTCGAACATGAGCACGGTCATGGACCACTTGGCCGAACAGGGCATAACGACGAGCATCGTCTTCCTGGACGCCGACGACGAGAAGCTTATATCGCGCTACAAGTCCAGCCGTCGGCGCCATCCGCTGTGCGCCGACGGGGCCACGATTTCGCATGGCATCGAGCGTGAGCGCAACCTGCTGCGCGAGATGCGCGCGAACGCGCAGTACGTCATAGACACCACCAACCTGCTGCCCACCGAGCTGCGCACGAAGCTGCGCGGGCTGTACGCGAACGGCATGCAGCGCACCGGGCTTTCGGTGTCGGTGTACTCGTTCGGGTTCAAGCACGGCGCGCCGCTCGACGCCGACGTCGTGATAGACGTGCGCTTCCTGCCGAACCCCTTCTACGACCCCGTGATGCGCACGATGACGGGCCTGGACGAGAAAGTGCGCGACTACGTGCTGTACAACGAGGACACGGAACGCTTCCTGAAGCGCTGGAAGGCGCTGCTGGACTGCATCATGCCGGGTTACGTTGCCGAGGGGAAGCAGCAGCTGGCCATCGCCGTGGGATGCACGGGAGGCCAGCACCGCAGCGT
>DMNP01000043.1 GCA_003452695.1 Eggerthellaceae bacterium | reverse complement strand
GCTGCCCGCTTATATGGAAATGCTCGCCGCCGCGGGCGTTGACGCGTTCATTATCGGGGACCTCGGCGCCTTCTCGCTTGCAAGAAAACATGCGCCCGGTGTCGATGTGCACGTGAGCACGCAGGCGTCGGTCATGAACGCCGAGGCTGCGCGCATGTGGTACGAGCTCGGCGCGGCACGCGTCGTGTGCGCACGGGAGATGAGCCTCGACCAAATCGCCGAGATGCGCGCGAATACGCCCTCCGAGCTCGAGATCGAAGCGTTCGTCCACGGGGCGATGTGCGTTGCGTACTCGGGCCGTTGCCTGCTCAGCTCCGTGATGACGGGCCGGTCCGGAAACAAGGGAGCCTGCGCGCAGTCGTGCCGCTGGAGCTATGCGCTCGTAGAGGAGCAGCGTCCGGGGGAGTACTTCGAAATAGAGGAGGATACGAAGGGCTCGTTTATCCTGAACGCACAGGACCTCAACATGATCGCCCATATCGACGAGCTCGCTCGCGCGGGCGTCGACTCCTTCAAGATCGAAGGTCGCAACAAGCAGGCCTTCTATGTCGCGACGGTCGTCGGTGCCTACAGAAGCGTGATGGACGGGGGAGACGTGTATGCGGCTGATCGCGAACTGCATACGATTTCGCATCGTCCCTATTCGACTGGTTTCTATTTCGGTCGTGCGAGCCAGACTCCCGAACGCGACGGATACGTGAAGGAATGCCTGCACGTTGCGACGGTCGAGGAGTGCGTTGCTTTGGAAAAAGGTGGATGGCGCGTGACGGCCATCTGCCATAACCGCTTCGAGGACGGATGCGAACTCGAGGTGGTGAGCCCGCGGGGAAGCGGTGAGAAGCTGAAGGTGGCCCAGCTTACAAGGCTTGCCCCGAACGACGGCGGAAAGCCGTTCGTCGAGCGTGGGGATCTTCCGCTCGACGAGGTCAAGGTGCTGTCGGACGAGGTTGCGGAGCCGGTGGCGAACCGGTCGAAAGAGCACTACCTGTTCAATTCGCGCGTGCGGTTGGAACCGGGCGATTACCTTCGGAAGCGCATCGATGTGAGTGCGCCTTGCAGAGCGTAGGAAAAAAGCGCGTCGCCGTTTACGGGGCTTTTGGAAAAAAGTGTACATATTTTTTCATGTGATTTTTGCCAACTGGGAAAATAGATCGTAATGGTCAGCGAAAAGCAAAAAAATGTACACTTTTCGTGTCTAGTGAGTGCCTCGAGTAATCATCGGGATGCTGTATCTGCCCCGTTCCCTTTATCCAGGCCAAAACGTGTTGCTGGCTAATCCCAATCGATTCGCCATTCCGTTGAATGATGCAGCTCCGACCAAACAAGACCATCGCCCCATTCGGCAGGACCATCGCGTTTCTGGGGCTCGTAGACAGATCGGCGGTAAACCTCGACGATGTCCTCGTCGGTCGGCATGACCCTGAGGATCTCGGCTGGCGGCAGCGGGCATTCGGAGTGCATGTAGCACCACCAGAAGGCGGCCTTGGCCCTGCGCATCGCGCTCATTCCGCGATGGTCGCGCAGCACGTTCCTGATCTGGGCGTTGATGCCTCCCTCGAGCCTGTTGTTCATCGACGGGAGCGGTCCCTCGGCCGTCAGCTCCGGGTCGAGGAACGTGAACAGCGTCCTGTCCTTCACGAGCTTGCTCAGGCCGTTCCTGGCCGTCACCAGCCGCTCGTGGGTCCAGCCCATCTTGCCGGTCTCCTCGTTGACGGTGCGCTCGGCGAGGAAGCCCTCCCATCTCTCGCACCATGCGTTGTACGAGGTCAGCCACTCGATGGCGGCGTCCTGGTCCTTGACGTGCAGCAGGGCGCACGCGATGCCGTAGAGCTCGGCGCCGGCCGGGAGCTTCGGCTTGGTCGTGGTCTGCTTCTTGACCTGTCCGAACGCGTGGAACAGGCACCGCTGCACCCTCGTCTCGGTCCAGTGCCTTTTCCTGGCCTTCTCGAACCCGCTGCCCCCGTCGCAGACGACGACCTCCGGCGGCGGGATCTTGCGCATGAGCGCGCCCCACGACCTGGAGTTCTCCGATTTGGCCAGGTACCAGCCGATGACGTGCTCCTCGGTGCACGCTATGAGCACGTGCACGCCCTTCGCGATGCGTATGCCGTCCACGAACACGACGCGGTGCACCTCGCCCGTTGCCGGAGGCACCGGCCAGACCTCCCAGAAGCGGGCGCACTTCCTCCTGAACGTCCTCGCGCTCACGCTCAGCTCGTCCTGCGTCTTGCCCGATAGCAGCCACGACAGGAACAGCTGCAGCAGCTTGGCCGTGTTGTCGATTGCCCTGGTGAACGTTGCGCCGCATTCCAGGCATCGCCACCGCTGGGAGCCCGCCTTCGTCCTGCCGAACCTCTTCGTCGAGCCCTCGCAGTAGGGGCATCTGACCCTTCCCATTTTGCCGCCTTTCCAACATCTGGATCCACGGCAACTAAAATGGCATATTTACTTTGGTTGACCTGCGCAAACCCCGTCAAACAGCAACACGTTTTGGCCGACTGCGTAGTTGACCTGCGGCAACTATAAACTGCATTTTATAGTGGATGAGCTGGGACAATGCTGCAAAATAGCAACACGTTTTGGCCTATAACCCGAGAGTAAGGCCAGTTCAAGCCCCG
>DMNP01000045.1 GCA_003452695.1 Eggerthellaceae bacterium | reverse complement strand
TATAGGCCAAAACGTGTTGATGGATGATTAATCCCAGTCGATGCGCCAAGGCGTCGAGTGATGCAACTCCGCCCACACCAAACCGCCTCCCCATTCGACAGGCCCCTCCCGCTTCTGCGGCTCGTAGGCGGTCCTGCGGTAGAGCTCCGCGATGTCGTCGTCCGTCGGCATCGTGGCCAGGATTTCCGCCGCCGGAAGCGGGCTTTCCGAGTGCATGTAGCACCACCAGAACACGGCCTTCACGCGGCGAAGCGTGCTCATGCCGCGATGCAGCCTCAGCATGTCGCGCAGAGGGGCGTTGACGCCTCCCTCGTGCTTGTTGTTCGTGCTCGGCACCGGGCCGCTGGCCGTCAGCTCCGGGTCGAGGAACGTGAACAGGTGGCCTCGCTTGATCAGCGTGTTCAGGCCGTTCCTGGCGGTGACGAGGCGCTCGTGCGTCCAACCCATCTTGCCGGTCTCCTCGTTGAGCGTCTTTTCCGCCAGGAAGTCCCTCCAGCGCTCGCACCAGTCGTTGAACGCCTGCAGCCAGGCGGTAGCCGTCGAAGGCGTCTTGGCATGCAGCAGCTCCTTCGCAAGCCCGTAGAGCTCGGCGCCCGCCTGCAGCTTGGGCCTGGTGGTCGTCTGCTTCTTGACCTGGTTGAAGGCGTGGAACACGCACCTTTGGACCTTCGTCTCGGGCCACGCCTTCTTCCTTGCCTTCTCGAACCCGCTGCCGCCGTCGGTCACCATGACTTCGGGCGGCGGTGTCGGCGACATGAGCGCGGCCCAGGCCCGCGAGTTCTCGGATTTCGCCAGGTACCAGCCGATGACGTGCTCCTCGGTGCTGGCCATGAGCACGTGCACGTTCTTCGCGATGTGCAGGCCGTCCACGAACACCACGCGGTGCACCTCGCCCGTCGGCTGCGGTATCGGCCACACCTCCCAGAACTTCGCGCATTTGCGCCTGAAGGTGCGCGCGCTCCGCCTCGTCTCGGCCTGCGTCCTGGACGAGAACAGCCAGTCCAGGAAGGCCTTGAGCAGCTTTGCGTCGTTGTCGATCCTGTGCGTCGCGGTCGCCCTGCAGGACTTGCAAAGCCATCGCTGCGTCCCCGCAGCAGTCCTGCCGTTCCGTACCATCTTGCCCCCGCACACGGGGCATTTGACGTTATTCATGCCCAGAATTGAAGCACGGGGAACTTTCAAGGCGTTTTTACGGGGCTTGAACTGGCCTTACTCTCTAAATCATCAACACGTTTTGACCGACTGCAAAGTTGGAGCCCATGAACTTTCAGGTGCATTTTGGGGCATTTGAACTGGGATGATGCGCGAAACCATCAACACGTTTTGGCCTATAACCCAAAAACAGTCCACAGGGCTGTTTTCTTAACGCGTTTCCACCTCATCGGTTCGAGTCCTGTCACCTTGGTGCAGAACCCAAAAAAGCCGCAGGCCATTCCTGACCTGCGGCTTCAATCTGCTCTGGAGCGGGTGACGGGACTCGAACCCGCGAATGCGAGCTTGGGAAGCTCGTGCCTTACCACTTGGCGACACCCGCGTAGCGCTATATTCTACCACAACAGGGTCAAGTTGTTGCTCTGCCGAATGCCAAAATCGTAAGAAGGCCGGCTGGTGGTGGGGTGCCCTCGTTGGGAAGGGCGACCCGCTGTATAGAGGGCTCGAAATTATATAACGCTAAGGCTGTCCCGCTCATCGGGACTTAATGGGACATGTCCCGTTTCCAATAGGACAATGTCCCATTGAGTTGCCATAATCGTCCAAGACTAGTGGAACTTCCCAATGACTTCTTTAGTTAAACTAAACACACTAATATATTGACTAATTGCCTGATATGCTAAATCCCTTCCCAGAGTTCGCGGCAGGAAACGGCCTTGTACGGCGCCGAGACCGCCAGAAAGCGCCGGTGTACGGAGCTTTCTGGCTGAAAACGGCCTTGTACGGTGCAAAAATGGGCGTTCACCCTCCGCACATGGGCGATTCCTACCACGAGTTCTGCTGCGGAGGCGCCCGGGCACCGTACAACGCCGTTTCCTGCCGCGCGATTCCGTACAACGGGCGCTTCGTGCCGCGCGCTGGCCCGGGGGTGGTCGGGGACAGAAGCGCCGGTTGAATGCGAAGGTAACGGTTGGGTAGCGCGGAGCGCTTGCCTTGACTTGAAACGGGCGCGTACTACAATCACTCATTAGCACTCGAAACCCAAGACTGCTAATGCGTTTCAGAAAAGAATGACGAAAGGACGCCCATGCGCAAGTTTAAGACCGAGAGCCAGAAACTGCTGGACCTTATGATCAACTCCATCTACACCAACCGCGAAATCTTCTTGCGCGAGCTCATTTCCAATGCATCTGACGCCGTGGACAAGCTGTACTTCCGCAGTCTGACCGACAGCTCCATCCAACTTGCCAAAGACGAGCTGGAAATCCGCGTGGCCTTCGACAAGGATGCCCGCACGGTCACCGTCTCCGATTCGGGCATCGGCATGACTGCCGACGAACTGGAAAAGAACCTGGGCACCATCGCCCATTCCGGAAGCCAGGAATTCAAGACCGAGAACGATTTCAGCGAAACCGACGCCGCCGACATCATCGGTCAATTTGGCGTGGGCTTCTATTCCTCGTTCATGGTTGCCAAGAACGTGAAGGTTGTCAGCAAGCCCTACGGCAGCGACGAGGCAAACGTGTGGGAATCCGATGGCATTGCCGGATACACCATCGAAGCGGGGCAGAAGGACGGCCATGGCACCGAGGTGGTCCTCACGCTGAAAGACGACACCGATGAAGACGATTTCAGCGAGTACCTAAGCGAGTGGAAGCTGCGCAGCCTGATAAAGCAGTACAGCAACTACGTGCGCTATCCCATTCACATGACCGTTACCAAATCGCGCGCGCTGCCCAAGCCCGAAGATGCCGGCGACGACTATGTAACGCAGTACGAGGACTACACCGAAGACGAGGTCATAAATTCGATGACCCCCATCTGGAAGCGCCGCAAATCGGATGTGACCGACGAGGAATACGCCGAGTTCTACAAGTCCGATTTCCACGACTTCTCCGACCCGCTGCGCACGGTCAGCGTGCACGCCGAAGGCGCACTGAGCTACGACGCCCTGCTGTTCATTCCCGGGCGCGCGCCCTTCGACTTGTACAGCCGCGATTACGAGAAGGGCCTGGCGCTGTATTCATCGGGTGTGCTCATCATGGACAAATGCGCCGACCTGCTGCCCGACTACTACAACTTCGTGCGCGGCGTCGTGGATTCCAGCGACCTTACGCTGAACATCTCGCGCGAAACGCTGCAGCGCAACAGCCAGCTGCGTGCCATCGCCAACAAGGTGGAAAAGAAGATTACGAGCGAGCTGGAAAAGATGCGCGACAACGAGCGCGACGACTACGAGGCGTTCTTCGACAACTTCGGCCGCTCCATCAAGTTCGGCATCTATGCCAGCTACGGCCAGAAGGCCGAAGAGCTGGCTCCGCTGCTCATGTTCTTCTCGGCCAAGGACCAGAAGTACATAACGCTGGCCGAATATATCGAAGCCATGCCCGAAGACCAGAACGACATCTACTATGCGGCGGGCGAATCCATCGAGCGCCTGGGGTCGCTGCCCATCGTGAAGACCATTCGCGCGAAGGGCTACGATGTGCTGTTGTGCACCGAGGACGTGGACGAATTCGCCCTGCAGTCCATGCACACCTGGCAGGAAAAGGAGCTGAAGAACGTTTCCACGAGCGATATCGACCTTGCCTCCGACGACGAGAAGAAGGTTGCCGAGGAAACCACCGAGGCCAACAAGGACCTGTTCGAAGCCATGAAGGACATCCTGGGTGAAAGCGTGAGCAAGATAGAGGTGTCGCCCACGGCGATGGATGCTCCGGCGCGCCTGACCTCGGTTGGCCAGATGTCCATGGAAATGGAGCGCATCCTGGCCCAGGGCCCCGGCGATTCCATGGCGCGTGCCGAAAAGGTGCTGCAGCTGAACGCCCAGCATCACGCCTTCGACGTGCTGAAGGAAGCCCATGAAGCCAAGGACCAGCAGAAGCTGCGCTTGTACACCGACCTGCTGTACAACCAGGCCATGCTGGTGGAGGGCCTGCCCATCGAAGACCCGCTTACCTTCGCCGAGGAAATCTGCAAGCTCATGTAGAACACGTTGGCAGAAACGCCCGGGGCCTGTTCTTCATGCGAAGGGCAGGCCCCTTTTGCGTTCAGCCGGCGGTTCGTGGCCGATGGCGGCATCCGCGCCCTCTTAGCGCAGGGAAATGGCGATGAGCATAGAGCTGCCGTCGGGCAGGATGAGCGTCAGGGCGTCCAGGTCGCCCGGCACGGAGTACAAGGCCAGCGCCACGATGCAAAACGCCGTGAAGCAGAATGCTCCGGACACCATGAGCACGCCGGAATCGTGGGCGAAGCCCCATGCGAACATGGCTACGGCCAAGACGAGCACAATCCAGGCCTGCTCCACGGCGAAGGAAATCGTATCCCAGGAGAACATGCCCAAGCTGCAGGGGAGCAACAAGGCCGATGCCGAGAGCAGCACGATGCCGGCTGCATGCCAGGCGGTTTGGCGATGCGATGCGATGGGGATGATTATCAGGCACAGGCCCGCCATCAGCGCGATAAGCGGCCAGAACTGCCACCATCGTGCGCCTGGCACCATGGGCGCCACGTTAAACGACACCAGCAAGAACAGCAGCACGACCGCAACGCCCACGGCAAGGCGCGCCACGAGCGATGGGCCCGCCGCCGCCATGCCGGGCAGGTTGAAGGGCGATTCGCACGAACAGTCCAAGTTGCCGAACGCGGTGGATTCTGCGTGTTCCGGGGTAACATCGTACAGTCCGCCGGTTTCGGGTTCGACGGGCAGATACACCCACAGGAACAAGTACGCGATAGCGGCCAGGCCAAGGGTCATGGGAAGCAGCAGCACCAAGAGTATCCGCACGACCAGGGCGTCGCAATCGCAGCGCTTCGCTATGCCCGCGCACACGCCGGCAATGCACGCATCGCGCGATCGATACAGCTGCCGATGTGCGACTTGCTGGGCCATGCCGACCCTCTCCTAGCGTTCGCCTGTCGCCTCGCCCGCCGCAGCGTCCAGTCGGACGACCGACAGCGAGCTGATCCTGCGCCTTCGCATGGCGCGAACCCTGAAACGATATCCCTCCACGTCGAACACATCGCCCACCTGCGGAACCGAATCGAAGGTGTTCAGCAGCCAGCCGGCAATGGTCTCGTACTGGTCCGATTCGGTGACCGGCCAGCCCAGCAACCGCGCTTCTTCCACGGGCAAGCGGCCATCCGCCACCCATTCGCCATCGGATTGAAGGCTGACGAGCGGTCCTTCCGAGTCGGTTTCGTCCACGATTTCGCCGACGATTTCCTCCACGATGTCTTCGACCGTAATTAAACCATCGGTGCCACCGTACTCGTCTACGACGATTGCCATCTGTTGACGACTCGTTTGCATTTCAGACAGCAGCGGGAACAGGTCTTTCGTTTCGGGAACGAACAGCGCGTCGTGCATGTATTCCGTTACCGGGCCGTCGGTGTTGCCGTCCAGCACGGCGGGAATCAGGCGTTTGTAATGCACGATGCCGATAATGTGGTCCAGGTCCTTGCTGAATACCGGCAGGCGCGAATAGCCCGTGCCGCGCATGCGGTCGAGCGCCGTTCGCACGGTTTCGCAATCTTCCACGGCAATTATGTCCACGCGCGGCTGCATGACTTCGCTCACGGTAAGCTCGTCCAGGTCCAGGATTTCGCCAATCATGCGCTTCTCGTCGTCGAGCAGCTCATCGTTGTCGTCCACGAGCTCTTTCAGGTCGTCTTCCGAAACGGCTCGCTTGCTGCGTCCAAGCGCTGCGAACAATCCCTCGAACAGCCCCTCGCGTTTGTCGCCTTCCTTTGCCATGCGATAAGCCCTGCCTTACACGACGAACAGCGCAACGGACAGGAACAGGCAAACCGACCCCGCCAGCACGATAAGGTGCGACACGAACCAGAGGTAGGGAACCCGGCGGAAGATGTAGAATCCCAGGCCGATGACGAAGCAGATGGCCGCCGCCACCAGCAGCGCCCATCCTGCCGGGTCCAGCATTGCGGCCAGCTGCGGAGCCAGCGGAAGGCCTGCAAGGCCCATGACGATGCACAGCCCGATTTGCAGCCAGCGCGGTCGTTTCAGCCAGAGGATTTCAACCAGGACACCGGCGAAGGCCAGCGCCCATTCCAACCCGCATAAAGCCAAGCCGCCCACATCGGCCAGCAGCAACACGCAATAGGGCGTGTAGGCGCCGGCAATGTAGAGCAACACGAAACTGTGTCCGAGCACTCGAAACACCGACTTGGGCACTTCTGCGGGAATGGCGTGGTACAACGTGGACATCAGGAACGCCAGCAGCATGGGTACCGAAAACGCCAGGGCCGCAAGCACGCGCACGCCACCGCCGTGCAGCACCGCCATGACCACCAGGACGACGAGCCCCGCAATGGCAAGTGCCGCCCCTATGCCGTTCGACACCGAATTGGCAATGGTTTCGCCCAGTGCGCGGTCCTCAAGATCGCTTCCCGGACCTCCGCGTGCGCGCGCGGCTGCTCCCTTGAACTGCGAAGGAGTCCATACCGGTACGAGCGGCGATTCCGGTTCGGGGCTTGGGTGTGGCATGCTGATAGTTTTCATGAATCATACTCTAGCATAATGCGCCCGACAGCGGGAGACGGCGCAAAGGACAACGGGGAGGCCGTGAAAAGTAACCGGATGCTGTTGTCTGCATCCACTCGCAACCCGCACTTCATGGAAACGTGGGCGGACTTGCGGGTGGATGGGGCCACGAGAGGGCCGTTATCGGCCCGTCGCGGGCAGAAGGCGGGGGTTGCGGGTGGATTCGCGAGTTGCCACTAGGAGCCGAACAGGGGAAACGCCGCCGGGGGCCTTCCGGGAAGCGCGAAATCCACCCGCAACACCGCCCTCGTGCGGCGAAACCCCGGAAAAGGCCGATCTGGTGGCCCCATCCACCCGCAAGTCCCGCCTCGTGCCCGTCGCCGGCCAGGCCGCGGGCGGTAGCGAAGAAGACGACAACCTCTGCCCCGTACTCTGCCGTTCACCGCCGATTTCGACACGTTTGTCGTGCCGATGCCATCAAATGTTCGCTTTTTTGCGTCCGCGCGGCAATCGAAAGCAAGGCGCGATATCTTGTGCATCGGAGCATGCGGCCGACGAAATGCTGCGTGTTCGTCGAAACGCACCAATCGGCGCAGCTATCGCGCAATCGAACAAACGATGGGCCACGGCGGTGTCGAAAAATTGTCCGCACGTTCCCGAACAGGTAAAATATGGCTCGCTGCGACGAAAGTCGTTGCCGAAAGGAATATTGTCATGCGTCGGAAGCAGCCTAAACGTAGAGCCGGCAATATGGTGCCAAGCATCATGGCCGGTATTTTTATTTTCGCCATCCTCGTCGGGGGCGTGTGCGTCGGTGCATCGTCTGCCGATGCCAACGACGAGGCGGCGCGCATGGGCTTGCTCGATTTCGGGGTGGCGCATGTGGATGCTGATGCAGCTTCCGTGGCGCCGTCTGAACCGGCGGGCGAAATGGTGTATCGAGAACCTTCCCTGCTTGCATCGCCGTCCATTCGCACGATAACGGCCGGCATGCAAATGCTCGACGAGCGCGATCGCCGCGCAGCCGAACGCATTGCCCGCCTGGATGCCACCGTGCTCGACCGCGTGGCCGCGCAAAAGGCGATGCAGGGCGTGTACACGTCGTCGGCGGACAACGCGGGCGCCAGCGAATACGACCTGCCGGCCGTGGATTGGTCGGTTGGACGCGCCGCGTTCGTGAAGGAATGGGGCGAACGCATCGATGCCTATCTGGCAAAATCGCACTTGGAAGGCTATGGTCCCGTGTTCGCGGAAGCTGCATGGATAAACGGCGTGGACCCGCGCTGGTCGCCGGCCATCTCCAACACGGAAAGCGGCAAGGGCAGCGCCTGCATCCGAGCGCACAACGCTTGGGGCTGGGGCGCCGCCGATTCCAATCCCGCCGCGTTGGCCGCGGAATGGCCCTCGTGGGAAGCGGCCATCAATGCCCATGTAGCGGGCCTTGCCGCCATCTATGGCTATAGCCTAACCTACGAAGCCGCAGGCACGTACTGCCCGCCCAACCAGGACCGCTGGTACCACGCAACGCTGGCCGAAATGGCAAGCATCTAAATCCCAGAAAGCATAGTTGGGGACGTACCCCGGGGATGCGGGGTCCCCAACTATGCTCCTTAGGTTATTTCCAGGGGTCCGGTTCGAACAGCGGCGGTTCTTCGCGACGGTCGGAATAGGGGTCGTACCCGTCGTCGTCCTCGTTCGGCGCACGCAGGTAGGGAGAAGACGCGGCGGCTTCCTTTGCGGAATCCCAGCGGGTGGGCCGTTCGGCTGCCTCGGTCTTGCGCGCGTCTGCGGCGGCCATTTCGTCCGATATCTTGTGGGTTTCCTCCAAGCCCACGCGGCGCACGTCGTAGGGCGTCGTCTGATACACGTAGTAGTTCAGCCAGTTCGTGTACAACAGCTGCGCATGTGCGCGCCAGTTCGATCTCGGCATCTGGTTGGGGTCGTCGCCCGGGAAATAATGGCGGGGCACGGCGATGTCCAGCCCGCGTGCGATATCGCGTTCGTATTCGCCCTTCAGGGTAACGCGGTCGTATTCCGGATGCCCGAACACGAAGAAGTTGCGGCTGTCGGTGCTCTTGGCTATATACACGCCCGCCTCGTCGGATATGGCCAGCAGTTCCAGGTCGGGATGGGCTTCTATGTCGCCGATGCGCACTTCGGTATACCGCGAATGCGGGGCCCAGAACGTGTCGTCGAACCCGCGCATCAAAGGCGAGGTAAGCTTCAGCTGCCGATGCTCGAACACGCCCGACATCTTCGCATTCAGCGGATGCTTGGGCACCCCGTAGTGGTAGTAGATGCCCGCTTGCGCGCCCCAGCAGATATGCAAGGTGGAATGCACGTTCGTGCGCGTCCAGTTCATAATCTCGCAAAGCTCGTCCCAGTAATCCACCTGCTGAAAGTCCAGAAGCTCTACGGGCGCTCCTGTTATTATCATGCCGTCGAAGCGCTCGTGCGACACTTCGTCGAACGTGCGGTAGAACGTTTCCAAGTGCTGCTCCGACACGTTCTTCGAATCGTGGCTGGCCATGTGCATAAGCGTTATCTCGATTTGCAGCGGCGTGTTGGACAGCTTGCGCAGGATTTGCGTCTCGGTGGCAATCTTGGTGGGCATCAGGTTCAGCAGCACCACGCGCAGCGGACGGATGTCCTGGTGCATGGCGCGGTATTCGGTCATCACGAAGATGTTCTCGCCGGCGAGCAAATCTGTTGCGGGTAATGCATCGGGTATACGAATGGGCATGGCGGGCCTCGTTTCAATGGTTGGGGTGGTCTGCATATAATACAGCACCTGCGTGGACGAGGGAACGCGTTGTTGTCGCCCGCTTCTGGCCCTGCCGCGAAAAGCGCTTCTGGGGTTACCGCCCGCGGCCCGGCCAGCGGCGGGGGCGGGGAGAGG
>DMNP01000221.1:5113-5322 GCA_003452695.1 Eggerthellaceae bacterium | reverse complement strand
TGTGCATGCCCATGGGCATGGCGCGAATGTCGTCGGCCACGCCAGCCAGCTCGGCGGCCTCCCACGCATCGTCCATCGTGGCGCGCGGAGACGCAAGCGCTATATTGCCGAACAGGTCGCCGGCGAACAGCGACCCGTTTTGCAGGCACACGCCGATATTGCGGCGCAGGCTGCGCACATCCACGTCGGCTATGTCCTGCCCGCCGTAG